>JAGDWU010000062.1 GCA_023256115.1 Candidatus Aenigmatarchaeota archaeon
TTTTAATATCAATTTTGTTATCATATATCCTTGAATTTTATATATTATGAAAAAATTGCCAGAAAAAATTAAAAAAATAGAAAAACTTACAAAAGAAATAAAAGCTGAGCTTGTTGATATAACAACTGAAGAAGATTTAATGTTTGCAGTAATGAATTTAATAAGTTTAGAAGAGCATTTTTATATGGCTTTTTGCCAAACAAAAAAGGATATTTATTTAGAGTTGCATGATGAAATTAGAAAATTAAGAAGAAAAGCTATGGAAAAATTAATAGTAAATACTGAAAGCCAAGTTTGGTGCATTTCAAAGCATTTGCTAGCTACTGCAATGCGATTAAAAGAAGTTGCAGATAAAGTTAAAGATGAAAAATTGAGAAAAGAATTATATGAATATTCTTTTGATATGATAAAAATATTTAAATTAATCCATAAAAAGTGATTTTAGAAAAATTAGCAAAAAAGAAAAAAGAACTAAAGAAAAAAATAAAGAAAATAATTGAAGAGTTAAAAGCTTGCTGTTTGGAATAATTAACTTTCTTTCAAAACTTCTAATGTTATAATTATTTTCTGATTTGGATTTTTTAATTTTTCAATAATTTCTCTTTTTATATCTCTTGCAGATTTTGTTGATAAAATTGCTAAAGTTCTGTCATCAATATAATCGCTCTTTCTAATAACAATTGATTTTTCATTAGTTAATTTTAAAGCTGGGCTACCAAAAGCAAAAAATTCATCTTTTAAATTATCAACTTCTAAAGTAACTTTAATTTTTGCTCCACTTTTTAATGCAATTTTAAATTCTTCGCTTAAATCGCTACAAGCTTTATTTGCATTGACAGCTATTATACAATCTGCTTCTTTGCCAATCTCTTTCTCTTTTGTTATTTCTAGCGTTGTTTCGTGCAATGCAGAAATATTTTTATGTCCGTAAGCAATTATAACTTCCTTTATGGGTTGAAAAATTTCAACAATTCGCCAACCTTTAGTTTCTAAAGAAAAAATAGCATAATCAGAATAAAAAAATGGTTTTTGCTCTTCAAATACTCTTCTTATTATTTCAAATTTATATTCTTTATTCATATTTTAAATATTATTAGAAACGTTAAAAGCAGAACAATTGAAATTATTAAAGCAATAATTGCTAAATCTTTATCTCCGCCAAAAATTGGAATTGGGCCAATAAAAATTACAAAAGCTTTTTTATCAACTTTTTTTACTGATAAAATGAAATAAGAAATAAAAAGTAAAATGCTTATTAATAAAAATATAAATGCTAAAATTAAAACAATTTCCATAATATTATGAAATGCTTAAGATGTAAAAGCAATAATGTAATTGAAATTTTGGATAAATTAGGTAGAAAAATAGTTTTTTGCAAAGATTGCTTTTTTGCTATAAGAAAAGAAATATTTGAAGAAATTGTTCAGAAGAAATTAAGCGATTATTATAATCTTTTTGAAATTTTATCTTCTATTTCTTTAAAAAATTCATTTATCTTTAATTCTCTTTGAGTTCCTGCATATCTAACATTTAATGTTTTGTTTTCAAGTTCTCTTTTTCCAACAACAACAATATAAGGAATTTTTTTAATTTCACACTCTCTAATTCTATATTCTAATGTTCCTTCTTCATAAATTTCTGCTCTAATTTTTCTTTTTTTGCATTCATTTAAAATTTCTTTTGCATAATCAGAATATTTTTCTGATATTGGTAAAATCGCAACTTGAATAGGAGAAAGCCATATTGGTAATTTGCCTTTAAAATGTTCTAAAATTACTCCCATAAATCTTTCTATTGAGCCTAAAATTGCAAAATGTATCATTATTGGATGCTTTTCTTTATTATCTTTATCCGTATAAGTAATGTCAAATCTTTTAGGCATGAAAAAATCTAATTGAATTGTTGTTAATTGCCATTTTCTGTTTAAAGAATCTTTTGCTAAAAAATCTATTTTTGGACCATAAAATGCTCCTTCTTTTTCTGCAATTTTATAATTTGGAAATATCCTTTTCAAGACATTCTTTAATGCATTTTCTGCTTTTTCCCATGTTTCTATATCGCCAATAAATTCATCTGGCCTAGTTGATAAAACAACTTCAACATCTTTTAATCCAAACTTTTCATATATTTCTAAAGTTTTTTTAACAATTTTTTCAATTTCTTCTTCTATTTGATCTTCCTTTAATATGCAATGGTGATCATCTTGAGTTATTGCATAAACTCTTGTTAATCCATGCAATTCGCCGCTTTGCTCTTTTCTATATACTACTGCAAATTCAGCAATTCTAAATGGCAAATCTTTATAGCTTCTTGGTAAAAATTTAAATATTTGTAAATGCATTGGACAATTCATTGGTTTTAATCCATACTCTTCATCATCTTGCTTCCAAATAAACATTCTATCTTTATATTTATCATAATGCCCAGAAACTTTCCAAAGTTCGCATTTGCTTAAATGTGGGGTAAAAACTTCTTTATAACCAAGCTCTTCATTTACTTCTCTTATAAAATTTATTAACTCATTTCTAATAATTGTACCATTAAAATGAAATAAAGGTAAACCATAACCAATTAATTCTTCTTCAAAATGAAATAAATCTAATTTTTCCCCTAAGTATATGTGATCGCTTTTTAATTTTTCTTCTAACTCTTTTTTAAATTTTTCTTTTTCTTCTTTACTTTCGAAAACTTTAAAATAGATTCTTTGCGCAGCTTTATTTAATTCTTTTACAAAGCTTGAAGACCAGGAAATTATTAAGTATTTTCCGCCTGCTTTTTCATCTAATTCTTTTTGTATTAATTCAATATCTTGCTTTTTAAATGGTCTAAAATCAAAATCAATATAATATTTATCATCTTTTTCCCCCTTTTTCAATGCTTTTGCTCCAATTTTTTTACAAATTTCTTCTAAAACTTCAAATACCATAATTTAGCTCACTTTAATTTAATAAATGTTGCAACTTAACTAAGTAATTTTATGGAAGTTTATGTTTTTAGACTTTTTCATAGAAAGGAAAGAGACAAAAGAGTTACAACCCATTGTGCTTTAGTTTCGAGAGCATTTTTAGCTAAAAAAATGTTTTATTGCGGAGATAAAGATGAAAATTTAGAAAACAAAATAAAAGATGTTGTTAAAAGATTTGGCGGAAATTTTGAAATAGAATATGTAAAAGATTGGAAAAACTTTATTAAAAATTTTAATGGAATAAAAGTTCATTTAACAATGTATGGAATTCCTTTAACAAAAAAAATTGATGAAATAAAAAAATTTGAAAAAATATTAGTAATTGTTGGCTCTGAAAAAGTTCCAAAAGAAGTTTATGAAATTAGTGATTATAATATTTCAATTACTTTGCAGCCGCATAGCGAAATTGCTGCTTTAGCAATATTTTTGGATAAAATTTTTGAAGGCAAAGAATTTGAATATGAATTTGAAAATGCAAAAATAAAAATAATTCCTCAAGAAAGAGGAAAAAAGGTTGTTAAAAGTGAATGAAATAATAGAAAAATATTCCAAACTTTTAAAAGTGGATTTTTTGAAGTACTTTAGATTACCAGATACTTTTATAAGAATTAATACTTTAAAAATTGAGCCAGAAAAAGTTGTTGAAAATTTACAGGAAAAAGGTTATAAATTAGAAAAATTAAAATTTTTTGAATATGGATTTAAAGTTATTGAAAATGGAAAAAATATTGCAAAAGAAATTGAACATGCTTTAGGATATATTTTTGTTCAAGATGCTTCTAGCATGTTAGTTCCGCTAGTTTTAGATCCAAAAGAAGATGAAATAGTTCTTGATTTGTGTGCCGCTCCAGGAGCAAAAACAACCGAAATATCACAATTAATGAATAATAAAGGTTGTATTGTTGCTAATGACGTTGAATTAAAAAGAATAATTGCATTACAATCAAATATTCAAAGAATGGGTTGCTTAAATGTAATAGTAATTAAAGAAGATGGAAGATTTTTGTGTAATAAAATAAATAATTACTTTGATAAAGTTTTAGTAGATGTTCCTTGTAGCGCAAGCGGAACTTTTAAGCAAGAAGTATATAAAAGTTTAAGTCAAAAATTTCTAAATAGCATAACAAGACTTCAAAAATCTTTATTAGCTAGCGCATATAGATTAGCAAAAAAAGGTGGAACTATTGTATATTCAACTTGCTCTTTAGAAATTGAAGAAAATGAAGCAATAGCAAATTGGTTTTTAAAAAATTTTAATGTTGATATTCAAAACATAAAAATAAAAGGAATAAAATTGAGAAGTGGGATTGTTAAATATGAAAATTTTGAATTTGATAAAGAAATCAGAAAAACAAAAAGAGTATTAAAAGTTGGGCAAGAAGCATTTTATGTTGCAAAATTTGTTAAATTATGATTTTTGCGGATAAATAACTTTAACAGTATGTTTTTTCTTTTTCTTTGGCGCGACAGAACCAATTTTTAATGGAGCATTTGCTGAAACAAACTTTGAAACTTTTGGTCTTTTGCTTTTACCTCCCCATGGATGGTCAACAGCATTCATTTTTGTAGCGCTTACTATTGGCCATCTCTTGTTTCTTGCTTTCATTGCATAATACTTTTTACCAGCTTTCAAAAATGGTTTTTCTTTTATTCCGCTAGCCGCTGGAACTCCAACGCTTGCTCTACATCTAGGATCTAATTCAACAATTTTTTTGCTTGGTAATAAAACTTTAACGCTATTTTCACTTTTTCCAATTATTATTCCGTAGCAACCTGCGCTTCTGCAATATTTTGGTCCCCTTCCGGGAACATTTTCAATTCCATATATTTTTGTTCCTTCTGGAATATCTTTTAGCATTAAAACACTTCCTAATGTTGGTTCAGCATTGAAATTAATTATATCTCCAGTTTTTAATCCTTCGGGAGCAATTTGATAAAATATTTTGCCATCTTCAAGTTTTACAACTGCTATTGGAACGTTTCTTTCAACTGCATCAACAATATCAATAACTTTTCCATAAATTGGTTGAGTATAGAAATAATATTGATATTTGCAAAAAAATCTATGAGACGGTGCTC
>JAGDWU010000106.1 GCA_023256115.1 Candidatus Aenigmatarchaeota archaeon
TGCGGAGCATTTGATTATTTCGAAGATTTAGCAGCTTATTTTACAGAAAATTTAAAAGTAGAATATGGAATTGCTAAATATGAACAATCAAATGAGAAATATATTGTACATTATTTACCAAAAAACAAAATAAAAAAAGTGTATAGAGATGTAAAAATGGTTTTTTATAAATAAAAAATCAATAAACTCTTCCAATTAATGTTAATCTATTAGTTTTTGAACCACAAATTATACATTTTCCTTCTTTTTGCTCAAGTAAAAATCCGATAGCTTCTATTCCTTTTTCTATAAGACTAATGTCTTCATAACATTTTTTTGAACCACACCAATTAACTTTTGCAACTTTCCCATTTTTTATAATTTCCATAGTTTCATCAATATTATTTGCAAATTGTATTTTTTCTTGCATAAACTTTATTGAATTTTCAAACAAATATTTTGGAATTTCAATTTCCAATAAATTTTTAACAAATCCTACAACTTTTTCTTTTTCTATTTTATATCTTTCTTTTTTATCCCTTCTAAAAATAGTATAGAAATTTTTATTTACTTCTTCTTCTCCAATTTCAATTCTAATTGGAACACCTTTTATTTCCCAAATAAAAAACTTTTCTCCTGGAGTAATTTCTTCTCTTTCATCAATTTCCGCTTTTATTTGATGATTTATTAAAACATCTTTAATTTTTTTTGCTTCATTCAAAATTTTTTCTCTATTTTCTTTTTTAAATATTGGAATTATTATAACTTGAATTGGTGCAATTTTTGGTGGAATTATTAATCCTCTCTCATCTGAATGTATTGAAAATGCAGCAACTAAATATCTTGCTCCATTTCCAGTACAAATTTGCCAACAATAATGTTTTTCTCCTTTTTCATCAATCCAATATAAATCAAATTTTTTTGCATATGCTTGGCCTAAATTATTAACAGAACCATTTTCTAACAATCTTCCATCTGGTAATATTGTATAATATTCAATTGCCCCTTCTGCACCAGGAAAAACTAAATATTTTGGTTTTTCTGCTTTTATTGGTTTAATGCACAAAATTTTTTCCCAAATTTCATCGTTTATTTTTAAGTGCTTATTGAATTCTTCTTCTGCTTCTTCTTTAGTTCGATGAGCAGTATGAATTTCATACCAAAATGTTATTTCTCTGTCTCTTATCATTGAATGCGTTGTTTTACCTTCATGCCTAAAAGATGAAACAGTTTGAAAAATTTTAATTGGTAATTTACCTTCTTTTATCCATAATGCGAAAATTGGATACATTGCTGGTTCGCCAGTAGGTCTTATTACATATTTTTCATTTTCATTTGTATATGGATGAGCTAAATACAAATCTTCTTTAAAGCCTTCAAACCATTCTTCATTTTTCTTTGCAAATTCTAGCGGAACAAATAAAGGAAAATAAACCTCTTGTATTCCATTTTCTTCAAATAATTTTTCCCATTCTTTTACTAAATTTTTCATTATTTTTAAACCATAAGGCAACCAAACAAATGTTCCTTTAACAGGATATCTTCTATCTATTATTTCAGCGATGCTTAAAACAGAATTCCACCATTTTATGAAATCTGATTTTGATGGTAATTCTTCTGGTTTAATTTCTTCTTTCATGATTTCTTATTAATTTTAAAATATTTATGCGCCCCGGTAGCTCAGCCTGGTAGAGCGCTGCTCTGGTAAAGCAGAGGTCGCGGGTTCGAATCCCGCCCGGGGCTTTGGATGTTTCGTTAGATATATTATGGAACTAATTAGATTGGAAAATGTTTACAAAATTTATAAAGTTGGAAATGAAAATGTATATGCATTAAAAGGAATTAATTTGAAAGTAAAAAGAGGAGAAGTAATTGCTATAGTTGGTCCTTCTGGAAGTGGAAAATCGACTTTATTAAACTTAATTGGCTGCTTAGACAGACCGACTAAAGGAAAAGTATTAATAGATGGAAAAGATGTTTCAAAACTAAGTGATGATGAACTAGCTGAGATAAGAAGAAAGAAAATAGGTTTTGTATTTCAATTCTTTTATTTAATTCCTGGTTTAACTGCTTTAGGAAATGTTATGTTGCCAATGGTTTTTGCTGGGATTCCAAAAGAAAAAAGAGAAGAAAGAGCAAAAAAACTTTTAAAAATTGTTGGATTGGAAAAAAGAATGAACCATAAACCAAATGAGCTTTCTGGCGGAGAAAGACAAAGAGTTGCAATAGCTAGAGCTTTAGCAAATGATCCAGAAATAATTTTAGCTGATGAACCTACAGGTAATTTAGATTCAAAAACAGGAAAAGAAATTATGGAAATTTTGACAAAACTAAATAAAGAAGAAAATGTAACATTAATTGTAGTTACTCATAATCCATATGTTGCATCATATGCAGAAAGAATAATTTATTTAAAAGATGGGAAAATAATTAAAATAGAAAAAACATGAGAAAAATATTTATCATATTATTATCAATTTTATCATTTCAAAGCATTTGTTTAGCTCAAGGCTCTTTAATAATAAATTGGCAATTATTAGATAAAGAAGTTAGAGCTGGTAGCGAAACACTTTTAATATTAACATTAATAAATCCTGGCAAATCTGCAATAAAAACAATAGAGCTTAACATTTCTGCTCCAGAATATATTTCGCTATCTGATAATTACATTAAAATTGAAAAATTAAATCCAAATTCCTCTCAACAAATTCCAATAATAATAAAAGTAGATCCAAAAGCAATTTCCAAAATAACTTACATAACAATTAAAACTACTTACTTTTTAGATTCTACTCAAGAAGAAACAACAATAAATGTTCCAATAATCATAAAAAGAATTCCAATAATTTTGATTGAAGATATTAGTTACGAACCTAGCTTAATTGAACCTGGAAATTTTGTGCAACTTAAGTTTAATTTAAAAAATTATGGTGATAGCTCTGCAAAAGATATAAGAGTTTTATTAACTCAAATTTCAAATATTTTTGTTGCAAAGACTAGCGAAATATTTATACGCGAAATACAACCTGGACAAAAAATACCTATATCCTTTAACTTAACAATTAATCCTAGAGTTGAAGCTGGAACATATTTAATTCCAATTTCAATTTATTACTTAGATGAAACAAAAACAGAAAATTATTCAAGTACAAAAAATATTGGTTTAATAATTTCTGGCAAATATAACTTTTTAGTTACATTAGAATCTCAAGATATTTTATTGCCTGGTAAAAAAGGTTTTGTTACAATAAAAGTTATTAATGCAGGAACTCAAGAAGCAAAATTTGTATCGCTTAAGTTTTTAAAGTCTGAAAACTTTAGAATATTTCCAGAGTTGGTTTACATGGGAAATTTAAAGTCAGATGATTATACTACAGAAAAATTTGAATTTGAAATTGGTAAAGAAGTTAAACCAGGAAATTATTTTTTAAAAATTGAATTAAGTTATAAAGATTTATATGGAAAAGATTTAAAAGAAGAGCATGAAATAAATATTAAAGTTTATTCTCCAAGCCAAATTTCTGAAAAGGATTTTCGGTTATTGACTATTTTACTAATTGTATTGGTAATAATTTCTTTAATATATTTTTTATATAAAGCAAAAGCAAAGAAATAAAGTGCTAAAAGATTTTTTATCAATAACATTTTACAATTTGTCACAAAGAAAATTGAGAACATTTTTAACAGTTCTTGGAATAATTATTGGAATTACAGCTATAGTTGGTATAATTTCGCTAGGAATAAGCATTGAAGAAAGTATTTATAAACAAATTTCTAGGATTAGTGGTGACACTATTGCTGTAATGCCAGTAACTTTAAGACCTGGTAGAATTCCTACTGCAAGAGATAAACTAACAGATAATGATTTAAAAGAAATCTTAAAAGTTGATGGAGTTGAAGAAGTATATGCTGTAATAAGAACGATAGCAAAAGTAGAATATGAAAAAGAGGAATTAACTCTAAGTATAAATGCTATAAAAAACCTTGAAGCTTGGAAAAATGTTGAGATTGAAAGGATTGGATTAGCAAAAGGAAGATTTTTATCAGAAGAGGATAAATATGTTGCAGTTATTGGTTACGACGTTGCACATAACATTTTTTCAAAAGATATTGAAATAGGAAAGAAAATAAAAATAAATAATGTTGAATTTAAAGTTGTTGGTATTTTAAAAAAAGCTGGTGGAGTATTAGCTAGCTTGGACCAATCAATTTTTATTCCTATTAGTTCTGCAAAAGAATTGTTTGCTGAAGAGCTTGAAAAAGGATATTCTAGCTTAGTTGTAAAAGTTAAGAAGGGATATAAAAATGATGATGTCGCAAATAAAATAGAAGAAGTTTTATTAAAATTAAGAAAACAAACTAAAGAAACGCAAACATTTACTGTAATAAGTCCCAAATTTTATGAAGAGGTTGTAGGAAGTATAATGAACACTTTAACAGCATTTACTAGTGCGATAGCAGCTATATCATTAATAGTTGGCGGAATAGGAATTGCGAATACTATGTATGTTGCAGTCATGGAAAGAACTAGAGAAATTGGAATATTGAAAGCAATTGGAGCAAGAAATAGAGATATTCTTTTTCTATTTTTATTAGAGTCTGGAATAATTGGTTTGATAGGCGGATTGATAGGAACAATCTTTGGAGTGCTATTTGCTTATTCTTTAGGTTTTTTAGTAAATTATTTTAAAGTTATGGAAAATGTTGAAGTTGTTATAATAATTAAACCAGAAATATTATTGCTTGGTTGCTTGTTTGGATTTATAGTTGGTATAATAGCTGGATATTTTCCTGCAAAGAGAGCTGCTAATTTGCAACCAGTAGAGGCTTTAAGATATGAATGATTGCTTTCAATTGTTATAAAATATTAAGG
>JAGDWU010000073.1 GCA_023256115.1 Candidatus Aenigmatarchaeota archaeon
AAGTAGAGAATAGTTAAAAATTTTTGAACGAAAACTATTAGAAAAATAGTAAAAATATTCATTTTGTTCTAAACAACTTATTTCATTACATTCAAAATTATAAAAATAAATTTTATTAAAAATTTTGGTAAGAAAATATTCATAAAAATTTTCTTTTGTTATATTTTCAATTTCCTTACATTTTAGAGATTCGTTTGCTAAATATTTTAATTTTGTAAGCTCTTCTAAACTTATCTCAAAACTTGAATTTAAGGAACAAGCAATTTTAAAGATTTCATAACCTCTATGAACGTCTTCGATTTTAACAAAATTTTTTGTAATATTTAAAAAAATTAATTTTAAATTTTCATATTCTAAAAATTTGTAAAATGAATAAAAAATTAAAAATGCGCCTAAAAATGAAAAAACTAAAAAATATAAAAATCCTAAAGCAATATTTTTCACGGTTCTAATATATATCTATCTCTTGGCCACATTGTTGCTTCTCTTATATTTTCTAAATTGCAAATTTTCATTGTTGCTCTTTCCAATCCAATTGCCCATCCAGCATGTTTTGGTGCTCCATATTTAAATACATTGATATAATACTCAAAATCTTTTTCATTTAGATTAAATTCTCTTATTCTTTTTATTAGTTGGTTTGCATCATTTATTCTCCTTGAACCGCTTGCTATTTCTAACCCTTTATAAATAAAATCAAAACCAGTTGAAATTTTTTCATTTTTTAAATAAGTATAAAATGGTCTTAAATTAGCTGCAAAATCAATTAAAAATGCTGCATCTCCATATTTTTTGCTAAAAATTTTTTCATGCTCTCTTTTAATATCTTCTCCAAATTCGATTCCAATTTCAGAAACAAAATCTTCATATTTTACTCTTGGAAATGGTAATGTTGGAATTTCTAAATTAACATTTAAAATTTTTAGTTCTTCTTTATTTTTTTCTAAAATTTTCTCTAATGCGTAAACAAAAAACCTTTCTAAATATTTTCTTACATCTTCCTCATCTGCAAATGCAACTTCAATATCTAAAGACCTAACTTCATTTAAATGATATGGAGTATCATGCTTTTCTGCTCTAAATATTGGAACGACACAAAAAACCTTTTCTAAACTAATTGCTGCCATTTGTTTATATAATTGCGGACTTTGAGCTAAATAAGCTTTTCTATCAAAATATTTTACTTCAAATAATTCTGCTCCACCTTCGCTAGCGCTAGAAATTATTATTGGAGGCTGAATTTCTATAAAACCTTCATTTATAAAAAATTCTCTAAATGCTTGCAAAAATGTATTTTGAATTTTTATTATTGCTAAAGTTTTTTTACTTCTAAAATCTAAAAATCTCCATTTTAATTTTGTATCTAATTCTGCTTTAACTTTTTCGCTTGGATCTAAAGGCAAATTTGAATCGCTTAAAGCTTCAATAATTACTTTTTTTGCAATTATTTCTTCGTAATCTTTTGCAATTTGTTTTTCTGGTTTTTCCCCAATTATTATTACTGCGCTTTGTCTTGTTAACTTTTCTAATTCGTCAAAATTTTCAGTTATTTCTTTTTTGCATGTTATTTGATATGTTTTGTTTATTGTATGTAAAATCAAAAATTTTATTTTTCCTATATCTCTAATTTCTTCAACCCAACCTTTTAAAATCATAAAAATTATTTAGCTCCAGCATTTATACTAATTTTCAAATATTTTAAAAAATATTTTAAACATTAATAAGCTTACTTATATAATAATAATGATAAAAATTAATGATATTCTACAAGTTAAAAATAAAAAAAGTAACATAGTAAAAATAATACTTTCAATATTGCTCGGATTTAGTGCATATATACTTGTTAAATATTTAATTGGTTTGCAAGGACTAGAACTTAAAATAGCAACATTTGCAATTATATCTGCTATTTGGATTTATATAACAAAATCTATAGCACTTTATTATTATAATGTCTATAAAGAAGAGAATAAAACATTGGCATTAGAAATAAAAAGTGCGATTCAAATTGTATCATTCTTCCTATTAACTATATATGCTTTGATCTATTTCAATATTAGTATTACCTATATTTTAGCATCATCTACAATTTTAGGTATAATAGTAGGTTTTGCGTTGCAACCAATTTTGTCTAACTTTTTTGCAGGAATTTTATTACTTTTATCAGGTTCTTTAAAACCTGGTGATGAAATTAGAATTCTTAATGTAAATATTCCTTATCATTTATCTTTTCTTCCGCCATACAAATTCTTTTCAAGAGATTTTTTGTACATTGGTTATAGAGGAATAGTGTATGAAGTATCTTTGTTGTTCACAAAAATATTACTAAAAACTGGAGAAGTTATAATAGTACCAAACAACGTAATTTTAAATGGTGCAATAATAAACTATAGTATATCTAAAAAAGAAAGTGAATTAAAAGAAATAAAAATTAGATTTGAAGTTCCTCAAATATTAGATCCAGAAACAACTTTAAAAGATGTTGAAAAAATAGTAGAAAAGTATGGAAAATTAAATGTATATATTGATGAAGTTTCAGAAAAAGATTATTATATAATTTCCATTGAAGGAAACCTAGATTACAATAATTATAGAGAAATAAAATCTGAAATATTAAAGGAGTTAATAAAATATAAAAATATTAAAATGAAAGAAATAAAAGGAAATTAAACAAATTAAATTAATAATCAAATTCATAGTTATTATTTATGGCTATACTTACAAATAGAGAAATATGGGAACTAATAAAAAATAAAAAATTAGTAATTGAACCTTTTGATGAAAACATAGTTAGAGAAAATGGATTGGACTTAAGAATTGGTGAAGAATACGCATTTTACTCTTTCGAAAATCAAGTTATTGATCCAACGCAAATAGAAGATTCGAAAGATTTTTTTAATATTGTTAAAGCTCAAGATAGAAAGATAATTGTTAAACCAAATAGTTTTATTTTGTTGACAACTTTAGAATATGTTAAATTTCCTGAAAATATTGTTGGTTTTTGTAATTTAAGAAGTACATGGGCTAGATATGGATTATCTATTCCGCCAACAGTTATAGATGCTGGTTTTGAAGGCAATATAACAATTGAATTAGTAAATGCGAGTAAAAATTATATAGTTTTAAAACCAGGTTTGAGATTTTTGCATGTTATATTGGTTGAAACTAAAAGTGAAGTAAAATACTTGGGAAAATATTTGAAACAAAAAGGAGTTACACTACCAAAAGGATTAAAAGAAGAAATTTAGTTTTTCAAAAGCTTTATAATAATTATGCTAGTACTTTAAGCCCGGGTAGCTCAGCTGGTAGAGCGCACGGCTGTTAACCGTGAGGTCGTGGGTTCGAATCCCACCCCGGGCGAAAAAATAAAGTTTGGTATTCATCATAATTAAAAAATAGTAGTTATTATCTCCTTATACTAAACATTTCGGAAAAAAGCAAAAACGATACTAACTCTTATCAAAAAATTTGAATTTGGGCCCGCCAGGAATTGAACCTGGCTCTCCGCCTCGTAAGGGCGGCGTCCTACCGCTAGACTACGGGCCCATAATATTTTTTATTTCACTTAAAATTTCATAAATATTCGCTTCTGTTCTGATTGCTTTAGATTCGAGAAAACATTCACTAGCATAATATCTTTTTTTTAACCTTTCTATTATTTTTTCTTTTTTTATGCATTGTAATTTGTTTTTCCTTGCTATTTCATGCAAGTCAAAATACCAAGGAATTTTTAAATTCTCATTCTTTAACATATTTATGATTTTTTTGATTTTTTTATAATTTGGCAGATAATCTCTATTTTCCAATTCTTTTTCCATTTTTTCCAATAACTCTTTATCCACATACTCTGAAATAAAATAAGGGAAAAAATGTGTAAATTTTGAGCCACAATTACAAAACTCTTTTATTCCAATTTCTCTATTAAGACAATTTTTACAATAACTTAGAAAATTTATATTTTTTTCTAAATAGTTATTAACTTTTGTTTTTCCTTTATCTATCTTAAAATAAACTTTAACAAAATGCTTTTCGCTATAGCCAAATATTGGAATTGATAAAATGTTAAATTTTGAAAATAAGAATATCGTTGCTGTAATTAAGTTTCTAATCCCTAATTCTCTATAAAAATCTGTTTTTGAACATTTTATTCCATATCTTCTTAAGCAAGTCAATTCTTTTAATCCAAATAAAGTTGACGTATCTGTTGCTGTTAATGATAAAATTGTCCCTTTTTTTAAAAACTTTATAATATAAGGTAAAAATTTAATTGGCGAACCAAAGGGGTCAATATCTATAAAATCAAATTTTTCATCTATTTTTAAATTCTTTGCATCTTCATTTAAAATTTCTATTTCAATTTTATTGTTCTTTGCATTTTTTTTCAATCTTTCAATAGCATTTTTCGATATATCATTTGCAACAACTTCTATTTCAACTTCTTTCTTAATTCTTAAAGCATTTGCACCAATTGAACTTAAGAGGTCTAAATATTTAGAATTTTCTGACTTTAAAGAAGAAGTTACTAAAATGTTTAGGTCTCTAACTATTGACATTGCCGGATTATAAAATTCATCTTTTTTTAGTTCTGTTGTAATTTCTAATTCTATTTTACCTTCAACGATTTTTTTCATATTTTTATAAACAAACGAAAAAGTTATATATCTACTTATTATTTAATATTATTGCCGATGATATAATTAATAAATTTGAGTAATGATAACGTTAGCACCTATTGAGGCATTAATGAACTTCCAAGGATTTGCT
>JAGDWU010000075.1 GCA_023256115.1 Candidatus Aenigmatarchaeota archaeon
TATTTCTTAAAAAATTTAAAAATTTTGCGCTACTGTTATTATCGCTATAACTCATTTTAACCCTTTTTCTTTCTTGCCATCTTTCTATTATAAAAAATAATTAAGATAACGTTTAAATACTTTTCTCCAAATCTTCCAATTTTTTAATTATAACATCTAAAGCCTCGCTAAATAATTCTTCTGGCTTATAAAAGCTTGTAGTTTCAATATTAAAAACAAATTTATCATTTGAATAATAATAACCGCAATTTCCAGCTTGCCATTTTGCATGCATTTTTCCAAAACCAACTTCTGTTTCGCACTCTATTTCAAGCTCATCATTTTCATTTAAATAAGTTATTGGAATGTTATCATACATTGGAACAACTTCGCTATTTTCGCTTATCATATCTTTTGTATAAACATATCCACCACCTTTCTTTTTTATAAACAATTTAACATTATATTTTCCTTTTTTTACTTTATTTTTATCAAAAGTTAAAGGAATTAACCCTAATCTATTAGCCAAAATTTCATCTCTTAAAACGCTATCATTCTTTATTATTTTTACAGTTTCAATTGCTAAAGTTGGTATTTCAGCAATTATAGCTCTTCTAATCATTGCAGCAATTGCAGGATTAATATTGCTAACTTCAATTTTTATTTTTTCATTATCCTTTTCTAAAATCTTTATCATAATATTTTTGATTTTTAAATAAATTATGCATATGCGGGGGTCGCCTAGCCTGGTCAAGGGCGCCGGGCTTAAGTAATTAAGCTTTGATTAGTGAAAGAAACCCGGTGGCGTAGAGCCGTCGTGGGTTCAAATCCCACCCCCCGCATTAACAAATTAAAATAGGTTCAAACAATTCTGTTTTTATATATGCAAGCTTTTCAGAATTACCTATTTTACACTCTATTTTACAATATCTTTTTGGCAGCGAATTGTTAATATAAAAAACATAGCACAAGCAATCTTTTTTATTTTTTTCAGCAATTTCCCCACATTTTATACAAAGATTTTCTATTTCCTTTTCATTTAAAACCATGTTATAAAAGGATGTTCTACATATTTTTTCATCTTTTAAATATATCCAACCGATTAAGTTTTCTATTCCTTTTAAAACAATATTTTTTCCAAATATCAATAAAATTAAAATTAAAAGTAAAATTGCTGTATATAGCAAAAATTTAAAAATATATTCTAAAGCAATCATATTCCTACTATACTTTGATAAATTGTAAAGAACATAAAAATGAATATTAAAGCACAAATATTATATATTAGGAATGAATATTTTAAATTTGAATAAATTTCATAATCTCTAGCAACTTCATCAAATCCATTTTCTATTCCGCTAAGCAAAAAAGACATTAAAACAGTGTTTATTATATTGTATAAACTAATGATAGTAAAAAGTATTGAAAGTGGAACAGAATTTTCATAACCCTCTATTAAAGAAGCGAAAATTCCGCTAATTGCTCCAGTTGCTCCAAGAGGTTCTTCTATTTTCTTAAAAAAATCATAAAGAAAAGCTAAAATATTTGCAATAAAAACTCCAGCTGCTGTTAGAATTGCAGTCATTATAGGTATTAAAAAACTGGCTTGCATTTTTAAATTTCCTCTAACATCTGATAATAATTCTTTTAATCTAAATTCAGTTTCAAGTATATTATTTAAATATCTTGCAACAGTTTTTGCAATTTTTCCAGCTGTTATAACGCTTTTTTTAGATACGTCAATTAAAATTTTTAAGCTTTCTTCTAATAAATGCGAAGGGAAAAAATTTATCATTCCGTCTTTTCCAAAAAATAATTCTTGTAAACTAATTCCAAATTTCTTTAATCTTTCTATTGATAATGTTAAAAATTTATATCCTGGCTTATTTTCCATTCCAACTTTTTTATATTCTTCAGCACCTTTTTCTAAGCAAATTTCAATTGAATTTCCTTGCTCTAAAAAATTTCCAATTGTTATTAAAAGGTTTGGCAAATCTTCTTCAATATCTTTTATTTCATTTCTTATTTTTATTTTTTGAAAACTTCTAAAATAGAAAATAATTAGCAAAGCAATTCCAAAAGCTAATGGAATTAGAAAACTATAAATAAGCAAACAATAGTTTAAATAAACATTAGAACTAAAAGGTGAAATTAAGCATTGGGAATCATAACCAAATTCCATTACTTTTAGCTTATCTTTTTCTTCCTCCCTTACAAATAAAGAATTTTCAATTCTTACCAATTCTCTTTTTTTGTTTTCATCTAACTTATAATAAGTGTAAATGAAGTCAAAAAAATGTAACAAGGAATAAAATGAAATTATCAAAAATATGAGTATTGCTATATGAATAATTGGAAAATCATAACCAAAAAGTCTTACGTAATTAGATTTAGGAAGTTTTGGATGTCTTGAAATATCTACTATAAATACAGCACCTGGTCTTAGTGAAATTAATCTATGAATAAAAAACAATAAAGCTGAAGGTAAAATTACTAGATAACCTATTATTAAATAACTTGGTTTTACTGTTGTTTGTAAAAACAAGGAAATAATAGGAAAAACAACCAAACCTATAGCTGGCATAAGCATTCCAAATAAGAATAAAATTGTTATTGGTCCTTTTATTCTTTCAACATATACTTTTGTTTCCTCTAAATTTTTTTCTAAGATAAAGTTTAATGTTCTTGAAAGCAAATTTTTTCTTTCTTCCTCTCTTCTAATGTAATTTATACTAGAAAGTAAAAGCAAAGCTCTTACAAAATTTTCGTTCCACTCAATCCATTTGGGTATGTAAAATCTAAGTGCCGAAGAAAAATCTTTAAATCTACCAGTTTGCACATCCCAAATTAATTTCTTAAAATCTTTTCCCAAAATTCCTTTTAGCTTTTCAGCTGCATAATAAATTGCGCCTTCAAATACTGGATTGTTTTCTAAATACAAAACCATATAACATATTGCTTTAACAGATTCGCCGTTCATTTGAATTTTATTTACTTTACTTAAAAAGCTAGGATAAGTAAAAACTAAATAACTTAAAACAAATGGTAGTAAAAAGAAAAGGAAACCTATATCTGGTAATAAAAGGAAGGATATTAAAGAAATGAAAAATGAAATAAAAAGTGTTAAAAGAGTTAAAGAAATTACCTCATATGGCAATACATTAAGGTCTGAAAAAATTATATCTTTAGAAATTTTTTCTTCAATTTTTTTGCTCCTTATTTTTAAATATTTTCCTGCAAATTCACAAAGTTTTTCGTAAATATTTCTTCTTTTTGTTTTTTCTATTTCAGCTAAATAAAATTTAACAAATTCTGTCGAAAATTTTTTTCTTATCTCTTCTATTTCTTTTTCTATTTCCATTTTATGAAATTATTTCAACTTTTTTTTCTTTTGGATCAATAAATATAATAGCAACAGTAGCAGTTCTATCTAGATTATCTAAAACTTCAAAACCTAAAATTTCAGAATTTATATCCCAAACGTCACTATAATCGCCATTTAAAACATAACATACAACTTTATTACTAAAGTTTCCATATTTTTGAATACAACTTTCTATTAAGGCATTTATTTTTTCTGTTGTAAAACTTTCTTTTATTTCTATAGCTTCAAAAGAGAAAGATTTTTTTTCTTCTAAGATTTTTTCAATAACAGATTTAAAATAAAAATATAAAGTCAAAACTATTACAAAAGAAATTAATCCCAAAATAAATATGAAAAAGTAAGAAATTGCAATTCCTTTCATATTATTTCTATGGCATCCTCTTCTGAATTATATCTCAAAACTATTAATGAATTGGAAGTAATGTTTTGATTTCTTTTCCAAATAATTTGATTTCTATATCCGCAATTAAATTCTTTCCATTCTATTATTTCGCAATTAGTTTCTTTTTTTAGAATTTCTGCTAACAATTCTTTTCCGAATTCAATATCACTTCCTAATATCCTTATTTCTTTGCATACATGAGTTTGAAATTTTTTATATTTTTCAACATTTTGAAAGCACTCAATTATTTCAAATAATAATTTTCTTGCAACTTCTATGCTATTGTTTCCGTAAATTGTTTTTGTTTTTATTTCTTCTGATTTACATTCTTTTGGAACTTCAGAAAAGAAAATAGGAGCAAAAAAACATTGAAGCTTTATTGCAATTTTTTTAGCTACTCCGGTGAAAAATGTAACTGCTATAATAAAACCAATAAATGCAATCATGAAAAACCAAAACTGTTCAATAGCAATTGCTCTCATTATTTAAAATTTTTTAGAGATATTATGGGCCGGTAGCTCAGGGGTAGAGCGCCCGCCTTGCAAGCGGGAGGCCGCGGGTTCGAATCCCGCCCGGTCCAACTATTTCGAACTCGATATTTAAGAATATTAATTGCATAGTTAGAATCAGACTAATGTAGGATTGGAAAGATTTTTCGAGCAATGTTATAAATGTCAACTTTCAATTATATATTGCCTAATATGTATATCTATACGATTAAAATTAAAGGACAATTACAAATATCTTCAAATTATTTTTTATATCCAATTCTTCTTAAAAATTCTCTTCTCTCTTTTACATCTTCTTCCTTTTCAATTCCTAGCGGAGTAAAACCATCTACAACTCCAATAATTCCTCTTCCTTGTTCTGTTTCTGCAACTAAAACTTCTAGCGGATTTGCTGTTGCAGCAAAAATTCTAACAACTTCTGGCACTTCTTTTACATATTTTAAAACATTAATAGGATAAGCATTTTTAATGAAAATTATAAATGAATGCCCAGCACC
>JAGDWU010000108.1 GCA_023256115.1 Candidatus Aenigmatarchaeota archaeon
ATTCGTTGACGATACAGGAAGAGTTATTGAGGGGGACAAGATGCTTGCATTACTAATAAGACATTTTATAAAAGGTTCTGGCGAAAAGGTCGTTTACGAAGTAAGCTGCTCAAAGTTGCTTGAAGACGTGTTTGTGGAAAAGGGTGTTGTACCGATAATGTCTAAAGTAGGCCACTCCTTCATACTTGAGAAGATGATTTCAGAAAAAGCTTTATTTGGTGGAGAGATAGCGAGCCACCTATATTTTAGAGATGTTTACGGTGCAGATGACGCAATATATGCAACCCTAAAGGTTGCTGAAATGATTTCAGAATCAAGTGAAAGACTTTCTGAAATGGTGGACAGGCTGCCAAAATATTATACAACAAGATTAGTTTTCACAGTACAGGATGAAATAAAATTCAAGGTTATTGAAAGAATGAATTTAAAGGTTAAAGAGAAAGGGTTTACGCCAATAACATTAGATGGTGTGAGAGTGAACCTTGAAAGTGGATGGTATATTGTTAGAGCATCGAACACGCTGCCACAGATAAAGGCTACAGTCGAAGCAAAGGATAGGGAAAAACTTTCAATTCTAGAAAAGGATGTGATAGAAATGGTTACTGAAGCAGTTAACGAGGCTAGAGGCTTAAGTGCTAACATGCCAGTTGAGTTTAGAAGGGTGTCTATAACATGAGATATAGGCTAATGGATATTCTAGCATGCCCAATATGCAAAAATTTTCCACTAAAACTTTACGTATTCGAGGAAGTTGAAACGAAGGCGGCTGAAGTCCCAAAGAATGTTTGCGAACTATACTGTGCATACAAAAACATTTCACCAAACAATATAGAAAAGGATGCGTTAATAAAAGAATGTAGAAAATGCCTCTCATACAATATCAAGTGGGGTATAATATTGTGTGATAAATGTGGAAGATGGTATCCTATATCAGATGAAATTCCAATAATGTTGCCCGACGAGCTGAGGAAAAGTGAGGATGACATAAACTTTCTAAAAATTTTGCACTTTCAAAAATAGATTGAGTAAAAATTATTGAAACATTATTAAAAGCAATTAATCTTGCTAGCATTGAAAAATAAATCTTTTCCTCCTTTTCATCTAAAAATATTTTTTCACCCTCAACTAAAAATATTACTTTTTTAAAGTTTTTAAGAGCTTCCTCTAATTGAGAAAAAATTCTTCCATCAAAAACAGATTGTATAAAATCATTAAAAGTTTTTCTCTCAATTAATATTTCACCTATTAAAAAATCTCCAACTGGCAAATTATCTTTAATGACTTTTACATCCTTTATTAGCTCTATTATTTCTTCTTCTCTATAATCAGCTATTAGGATAGGCTTGGTAGATAAAGATTTTTGAATCATAAAGCAATTTCTTTTTCTAATTCCTCTTTTGTTTTTATCATTAATCTTTTCATTTTTCTTTCTTTATGAAATGCTGCCCAATAATATGCTTCATCTCTAGTTCCTTTTGTTAGTAATATAATTATTTTTCCGCTTTCTTGTCTTCCAACTCTTCCTCTTCTTTGAATAAATCTTATTTCACTTGGAACAGGTTCATAAAATATTGCATAATCCGTTTTTGGAATATCTAATCCTTCTTCGCCAATGCTTGAACAAACTAAAACATTATAATATCCTTCTGCAAAATTTCTTATTGTATATATTTGCTCTCTTTGTGTCATTCCTTTATCTTTTCCTTTTTTCGCTTGCCCAATTAGCTTAGCAACCTTTATGTTTTCTTTTTGCAAACTTTTGTAAATATAATCAACTGTTGCTCTATAATTTGCAAAAACAATTATTTTAACATTCTTATTTACTTCAATTAATTTTTTTATTATTTCAATTAATTTAACTAATTTTGGATGCGGAACATTTAAAGATAAATATTGCTTAACTATTTCATATGCTCTTCTTATTCTCACATCTTCGAATAAAGCTTTTTCATAAGCTTTCTTACTATTTTTTAATTTTTCGACATATTCTAAAAAGAAGTGCGAACTTTGAGTTTCAAGCAATTCTAACATGTAATCAACTTTTATTAGCTGAATAATTTTTGTAATTATAGCAAATTTAACATATTGATTCAAATTCATTTCTTCACTTTTTTCAACAAATTCTTTATATAAATTTACAATTTCTTTTTTCTTTAAATTTTCGTCACTAATAACATTTTTTTCTTTTAGCCATTTTATTAGTTCATTTCTCAAATCATTTAAATAACTTATCGCAACTTTTAATTCGTTTGGTAAATCAACATAAACAAAATAAGTTTCGATTTTTTTCATATATTTAGCAATATCGCTTTCTTTTCCAGTTCTAATTTCAACTTTTTCAATAGATAAATTTCTTTTTATTTCCTCTATTCTTTCTTTTTCACTTCCTGGAGAAGCTGTTAATCCAATTATAAGCGGATATTTAGATTGCTCTTTATAAACTTTTGCAACATAAGTATAAGCATATTCTTTTACACATCTATGAGCTTCATCTATTATTAACAAAGAAAAATCGTCTAATCTTAATCTATTATTTTCCAAATCATTTCTTATTGTTTCTGGAGTAGCAATTATTATTTTTGAAATTTTGTATAAATATTCTCTATCTTGTGCAGGAATTTTTCCAGTTATTAATGCAATTTTGCTAGGCTCTATTTTTAATAATTTTTCAAATGTTTTTTTGTGTTGAGCACATAATGGTCTTGTTGGTGCTAGCATAAGTATTTTGCTTTCTGGATATTTTGTTAATCTATTTGCAGCAACGATTATTGCAATTATAGTTTTTCCAGTTCCAGTTGGCAAAATAACTAAAGTATTATATTTCATTGCAGTATTTGCAATATTAATTTGATACTCTCTTAATTCAATTAATTCTTTTCTCAAAATTTCCATAAAATATTAAATGCTACAAATCTTTGCTTCTATTTTTTCATTTATATTTATAATTCCATATCTTCCATTTTTAAATGCAGCAACATTTACAACTAAACATTCTTTAACTTTTTCAATTCCATATGCTTCATGTATATGGCCACAAATTACCAATTTTACATTTTTTTCTTCTATGAATTTTCTTATTTCTTTTGATCCAACATTTTTTTGGCTAGAAGTTTTATCACAAGCTAAATAAGGTGGAGTATGACTAATTAGAACATCGCATTTTTCAAAATTTTTTAATATATTTGAAATTTCCTCTTCTGTTAATTCTAGCGGAGTGTTAAATGGTGTTATTAAAGAATATCCAATTCCACAAAAAATTAAATTATTTATTTTTTTACATTTTGCATGTAAATTTACATTTTCATCTTCTAATAATCTTATTACATCATAAGTGTCACAATTTCCTGGAACTGCAAGAAGTTTATCTTTTGGAAAAAGACTTATAATATTTTTTGCTTCATTATAATCTCCGAAATCAGTTATATCACCAGCTAAAACTATTAAATCAAAATTTTCAAAATTTAATTTTTTAATATTTTCTACTTTTGAATGGATATCGCTAATTGCTAATATTTTCATCATTATTTTATATTTTTAAAAGTTTAATCTTTTTGCTAACCAAAAAAGTTAAATATTAATATTTAATAATATATTTATGAACGAGAAAAAAGAAAAAAGAGATCCAAGAATTGAAATAATAGAATTGCTTAAAAAGCATCCAGAAGGTTTAACAATTCAACAAATGTCAGATATGCTAGGATTAAGTAGGTTAACGGTAACAAAATATTTGCATGAATTACTAGGAGCTGAAATTGTTACTCAAAGGAAAGTTGGAAAAGCAAAACTAACATATTTAAAACAGCAATTTATTCAAAAAGTTAGTAGCGAAGAAATATTAGAAGAATTAAGAAAAAGATTAAAAAAGGAGTAAATGTTTGAAGGAAAAAAACCTGTAAAAAACAAGGATTTAAGGATAATTAATTATTTAAATAGCTACTATGCAACAGTTGATGGAGTACATTTATATCAAGTTGATCCAATAGTAGTTGGATTATTAAAATATTTTGATGGAAAAAGGACATATGAAGAAATAATAGAAATTTTAGCAGAAAAGACAGGATTTGAAAAAGAACAAATTAAGCCAGTAATAGATCAAATTTTAAAGGAATTAACAGAAATGAAATTTATTTTTTGGATTTAATTATTTAAGCTTTGTAAATATTTTTAAAGTAAAAACATTAATAATGAATATTGGCTTTTATTTAAATAGCTATGATGAAGATTTTATTTCATTTTTAAATAATATAAATTTCTGATAGTAATCTTTGGTCTATAATTGATATCTACACTTCTACAGACACCTATATATGCGTTTCTACAAAGAACGGCGAGAAGTTGGAAAACGACGCCCCCGGACAAGGCCCGCGGGGCACTGCGGCGGACATCTACGAAATGTATAAATACCCAACAACTAACGGCCAATATGCTCTTGGCGGCGGGGTTCACTCCGACGTTGCTGTCGCTCACAGCACTTAAAAGCCGCGCGTTGCGGAGAGGCGTCTGGGCGAGGGTGAGCCCCGCCGCCAGGGCGCTGATAGACGCCGCCATCCTCTACCTAAGAA
>JAGDWU010000065.1 GCA_023256115.1 Candidatus Aenigmatarchaeota archaeon
GTTATGATTTAGTTAGCTATATACAGCATTTATATGATGAGTGGGAAAACGAATTAAAAGCTGTAGAATTGGATTTACTTTCAACACAATTATATTGGGATGCTACAGATATGATAGAAAGCCCATTTTGGATAAATTCTTTGAAAGGTTATGAATTAGAATTTAGCGATGAAGAGGTTGAAAATTATGAATTGCTAAGATACGGACACTAATTTTTTTATAAAATCTTTTGAAATATATATTCTACACTTTCCAACATTAAATTTTAACAATTTTCCTTCGTTATATAGTTGCTCTAAATATTTTATTACAGTTAAATATGATATTCTATATTTTTTTGCAATTGCATTTGGAATTACTATTCCTTCACTTTCAACTATTTGAATTATTTTTTCCTTCATAAATATTTATTTTCTTTTTTAGTATAAATATTTTTATAATAAAATATATATTATGTTTGTTTTAACTAAAAATCAAGTAAAGCTATTAAAACTATTAAATAAGAAAATGAGAATTGTTGATATATATTTGGAATCAAAAATTCCATATGCACATGTATTAAAATTTATAAATAAATTTGAAAAAATGGGGCTAATAACTATTGAAAGAATAGGTAATCAAAAATATATTTCACTTAATGAAAGAGGATTAAAATTAAGAGAGTTAATAATAGAAATAGAAAAATACTTAAAAAACAATAAAAATAATTATGGAAGTAAGAAGCCTTAAAGAATTTTATGATAAAGTTAATAATTTCACTAAAACTGGCGAAAAAAGAATGGAAATTGAAATTGGAGATATGATGATGTCTTATTTAGATGAAATACTAAAATATATTGAAGAAAAAAAGCTACAATTTTCATTTTACAGAAGTTATAATACTGTAAAATTGGTACTAGAAAAATGAACGAAGAAAAAATAGATAAATTAAGAACCTGTATGTTTAGGGTAATAGATATAGCATCTACAATACCAAAATTAAAAAATTCTAAAGATATTAAAATATTAGAATATAAATTATCGCTAGCAGAAGGTTGTTTTGAAAAGGAGTTTAAAGATACTAAAAATGTATTAAAAGAAATTAAAGAGAAATGGGGAAAAGTAGAAATGAAAGATATTATTCAAGATTTTAAAAGAAAATTAGCTTTAGATGTTATAGATGCGACTATATCATTATTAGAAAAAGAAAAATAAAAAAAGAATTAAACGGTGGCAGCAGTTTCAAGTTTACCTCCTCTTGTTTTTTCTATTTGGCAATATGCCTTTCTAGGCATAACAACTCCTCTATAAATTACTGTTCCTTTTACTCCAGCACAAGCTCTTGAAACACTAATTGCTTTTTGTAAACCACTTTTTACACCTTCGGGTAATTCATCAACAGATTTGAATTTCCATGGTACTGCATGCTTTGCTACTAATCTTATTTCTCCTGGTCTAGCTCCAAAAGGTGTTCTTGATATACTAAACCTAGGATTTTCTAACTGTATTTCTATATATTCCTTTATATCTACTGGTTTTGGTACAAAGAAGTTACTCTTTGCCATAATATAAGCTATTTCTAATATATATATTCTTTATCTTAAATATTTAAGAATATATTATGCCATTAAAATTAGTAGGTGGTTGTGAAGAAAAGGATATATTAAATAAAGGATGTAAACTGCCAGTTCTATTTGTAAGATGTAATGTAAAAACTGGAACTTGTGATAAAGAAAGCCAAAAAGTTTTAAACTATTTAACTACTCATGAATTGCCAGCAATAGAAATTGTAAATTTGCAAACACAAGAAGGGCTCAAATTGGCAAAAAAATATAAAATAGATATTGTTCCGGCATTAGTTGATTTAGATGGAAACATAGTAGAGGGGGCAGATAAAATAATAGATGAGTTAAAGCTTTATTCTGAGATTGAATATAAATAATGGAAGATAGGTTGAAAAAATGGTATGAAAAATATAAACCAAAATTTAGCTTCTTAGAATTAAAAAAACTTTACGAATATTTTGTAAGGCTTGCATATGAGCATGGTATTGACCCGCAAGCATTTGATTTTGAACAAGATGTAATAGATTGGAGCCTTGATTATTATGAAAATAAAAGAAGAATAGAAGAAATATTTGGAGTTTTCGAAGCTGAAGAAAAGTTAGAAAAATACAAAGAAGAATTAAAAGAAAGAGGTGAGGAAAAGTATAAAGAAATATTGAGAAGAATAAATAGAGTTGAAAGTGAAATAAAAAGTTTAAAAGAAGGATTAAGAAAATTGAATATAGAATCGATAATTGCATTAAGAGATGAAATAAGAAATTTGATTAGATTTATAGAGGAAATATTTAGCATTGGGGAAATTGAAGGAACACCTTTTAAAAAAGTGATTGGTGAAATAGATGAAACATTTGCAAGATTTGATTCAGAAATTATAGTATATGTTGCTAAGGGTTTAAATTATGTAATTTATGAAAAAGATTTAGAAAAAGCAATAGAAATTGCAAAAGAGGACGCAATGAATTATAAAATGTATATAGAAATTTATAGAACAAAATTAAGGTTTGGAAAAATGACTGAGCCAAAACTTGTTGCTGTTGTTTATCCAAATGGAAAAGTAGAATTTTACTGATTTTTTTCTTCAATTTTTATTTCTTTTTCTTCCCTTTTTATCCCACCTATCATTTTTATTATTTCATTAATACAAAAAGCAATAATTTCAAAATATTTGTCAACATCTTTATTTAATTCGTTTTCCTTTTCTATAACTTCAAATGCCGAATAAATTGTTGAAATATAATGTTTCATTAAACACCAATTTTCTCCTTCTAAATTAAAATATTCTTTCATTAACATTCTTCTAAATTTTCTTATTTCTTTTAATTTTTCCAATATTTCTTTTCTTTGTTCTTGACCATACAAAATTATTAAATGTTCCTCTATTTTTATTAAATTACCCAATAAAATAAAATAATCAAAGTCTAACACTTTATTATTTTCTTTTCTTCTTCACAGCCGCTAACTACTTTAAAAATTTTCCATATCATACTTTTAATAATAGTTTTTTCAATGCTTCATTTATTGCATTTAATTCCTCTACTGTTAAATCTCCTGGATTTAAAATTCTAAATTTATCTTCCCCTACTCTCTCTATTATCAATTCTTTTGTTAAAGTTTTAATTTCCTTCCCATCCTTATACTTTATCTCACATGCTAATATCCCTGGTTGATTCTCTATTTGCTTGCATCCTAATATTAATTTATTTGGGTCAAGTTTTTTACCAAATAGTACCATAATTAATTATTTAAGTATATATATTTAAAAGGCTTTTCATATAATATAAATAGTTTTTTAAACCGGGATTATATTGTATTAAAACTCCATCAACTATGCCAGTTGGACATTTAAACTTTTCTTCAAAAACTTTTTGAAAAATTTCTTTCATTTTGAATGATGCTGTTGATTTAAATTCAACATGCTCAATAAATATTGGATTATAAAAATTATCAAACTTAAAATTTAAAGCTATTGTTCCCAATACTGTTTCCAATTTAGCTTTACATGCAATATCAACAAATAATCTCCTCATTTTTTAGGAATTTCAACAAATATTGCACCAAAAGGTCTAACAATTTCAATTTCTTCTTCTTCTAATAAAAATTCATAAGGAATTAATTCATCTTCTAATTCACGCATTGCAGCAACAGTTAAAATTTCTTCCTTTATAAATTCACCTTCATCACTAAAATATTTTATAACTAAAGGATATTTTACTCCAAGTTCGATTGCGGATTCTGAATAAGTAATTATTGCATACATAATTAAAATGTTTTTCTTTCTTTTTCTTTTTCAATAAATACTATTTCTGTTCCAACTATTTTTATTATTTCTTCTGCTAATATTGTTTCGTGTTGCTTCATTCTATCTAATAAAATGCTAATAAAAAGATATGCTGTTCCCAAAAGTTCATAAAAAACTCTCATAAAAGTTGGAATAGTTGGAATTTTTTCATATGGAATATTTAGTATATCTTTCATAACACTATCTCCCCTTTTATTATAACTTCCCAATGCTGAAACAAATTCTTCACTTTTCTCTTTTGCTAAATAGTATAAAATCATTATTATTTCTCTAAAATACATATATGTTTCTGTTATCAATTTTGGATTTAAAAAGTTTCTTTTTGAATTCATTTCTATTTGTATTAAATTATGATGTAAATTATAGCATGCATTACACAATTTAATTAATTCTTCGCTTTGAAATTTTTGCCTTGCATTAATCCAAAATTCTAAATTCATTTTTCTTCTTTCTTTTTTTCTTCTTTTTCAACTTTTTCAAATTCAATAGGTTTTGAAGATAGGGAAGATAAAAATTCTAGCGCATCTTTCATCCTCTCTAATGCTTTTTCTTCAGCTTCTTTTGATTCGCCCAATCTTTCGCTCATTGCTTTTATTTTTTCATGCAATCCAAACATAAAGTTTTCTATTGCAGTTTCCAATGCTTGACTTTGCATACTTTGGACATAAAGTTGTGCAAATCTACTACTTAATT
>JAGDWU010000006.1 GCA_023256115.1 Candidatus Aenigmatarchaeota archaeon
CAGCACTAGTTTATGAGTTAGAAGAATTGGAATTTTTTAAAGGAAAAATAAATAAAAGATGCCGAGAAAATTTTGGCAATACTGTTGTTATAGCTCAGAGAAACATTGGCTTTATTTATCCTTTTGAGAAACATCCGTCAAAATTAATCGGTGGTCATGGTGGATTAAGTAAAGAGGAGATATTGATTAATGTTTGGTTTGGAGAAAAATAAACAGAAATTATGAAAATTGAAATTTTTAACGAGTATAACTAAAGCAATTAAGTAACAATCATACTCAAAAACATATATTATATTTTTCAAATGCACAAAAATTTAAAAGCTTTTGGTTTTTTGTATCCTAAAATCTTTTTTAATAAATTTTTTATACCAATTTTCAAAATTTCTGATTTTGCAAAATGAATTTCAAAAGGAGCATCTTCAAAACCTTTTGTTTAATATTTTACATAAGATCTAAAACTAGTGCTTCAACATTTTTATCAATTTTTTTGTTCTGTTTTTAATTATTTTTACATATTTTTTCTAATTTTTGAAATATTTTAATTCTTCTTTAGCAATTTTTTGAGTATCAACTAGTGTTTTTCTTTTCAAATTCATAAAATCTTTTAAACTTGAAGGCTATAATCTTATATATACAATTATGGCATTGAAGCTAATCTTTTCAATGTTTTTAACATTAGCAATACTTTTTGGTTTAATCTTTGGAATTTTAGCAGCAGTTGGTTATTATTTTGGAATTAGTGGTTATTGGATTGTTTTAATTGCTATAATTTTTGTTTTAATTGAATGGTTTATAAGTCCTTACATCATAATGTTTACCACAAACATGGTTGAAGCTGATAGAAAAAAGTACGCTTGGATTTATGAAACTGTTGAAGAGTTATGCAAAAAAACAAAAACTCCAAAACCAAAGAAAATTTTTATTGCAAATATGGGAGCTCCAAATGCTTTTGTTTTTGGCAGAACCCCTGGCTCGGCTTATTTAGTTTTAACGCAAGGATTAATTAATAGCTTAGATAAAGAAGAAATTAAAGCAGTTATTGCTCATGAGCTCGGGCATATAAATCATAAAGATATGGTTGTAATGACAATAGTTGCCGCAATTCCAGTTATTGCTTATTTTATAGCCAGATTTATAATTTTTACTCCAAGAAATGAAGAAAGAAATTTGAAAGCTGCTATATTAGTTGGTTTTTTAGCTTATATAATTTATTTCATCTCAAATTTGTTAGTACTTTATTTTTCTAGATTAAGAGAATTTTACGCTGATAGATTTTCTGGAGAGCACACAAGCCCTTCTAAGCTAGCAAGCGCTTTAGCTAAAATAACATATGGCTTAAGCTTAAGTGAAGAAAATATAAAAAATGCGGCAGTTAGACCTTTTTTCATTGCAGATCCTTTAAGTGCAGCAAGAGAAGTTTCTGCTTTCGAAAAAGAATATTCAGACTTAAATATAAGTAAAGAAGAAGTAGAAAAAGCAATGGAATGGGAAAGGAAAAATATTTTTGTAAGAATTTCAGAAATATTTTCTACGCATCCTTTAACTTATAAAAGAATCAAAGCTTTACAAGAGTTAGAAGATGAATTAAAAAAGAAAAAATAGTAATTAATTGTTTATATAATTTTAAATGTTTGTCGCTTGTGATAGTATAATAGAAAGGAGAAACAAAATATTATTAGTAAAAAGAAAATTTGAACCATTTAAAGGTTTTTATGCTTTTCCTGGCGGTAAAGTAGAAGAAAATGAATTAGTTGAAAAAGCTATTGTTAGGGAAGTAAAAGAGGAAACTGGGTACATAATTAAACCAATTGAAATATTAGGAGTATATTCTGATCCAAAAAGAGATCCTAGAGGGCATGTTATAACAATAACTTTTATTTCAAAAATAATTAAAGGAAAACTAAAAAATTCGATTGAAACAGAACCAAAATGGTTTAAAATAAATGAAGTTAAAAAAATGAAATTGGCTTTTGACCATTCAAAAATATTTAAGGATTATTTAAAATGGAAAAAGAAAAAACAAACTTTTTGGAGTACTAAGTAATTATTTTCTTTTTGTTGGAATAAAAACAAAAGATATTAGCTGAAATATTAATCCAACATAAACTATTAGAGCACCAATTATAACTATTAAGAGGACACTTCCTATTAAAATTAGTAAGCCTGTTAATTTAAACAATTCTGATTTTGTATATTCTGCTAGTAAATTATAACTTCTTTTCAAAAATATTGCACCTATTGTAAGGAAAAGCCATAGAACAATTATAGGAATACCAAAAACATGAAATAATGATAAATATGATATTCTTATTAATGTATTTTGTAAAAATTGGCCTGTAGTCAAAAAAAGAGTAAGTATAAATAATATTACACCAACTAAAGAAAAGATAAAACTTAGCAAAAAGTTAGTAAAAATTTTCATATCTTTATAAAATTTTGAAAAGTAATAAATTGCTATTAAAAGCAATAAATAACCGGCTAAAGGTATTAAATCAGATGGCATAATGCACAAAATCGAAGCTATAATTCCCAAAAGTTTTAAGTTTTCTAGACTTAACTTGTTCATAAATATTTATAACATCGAAAAATATATATTCAATTTCTTTTAATTAAATTTTGGTTTAATAAATAATTTTAAAAATTATAACCCCATCGCAAGGATAACCTAATTTTAAAAATTGGATGCATTGTTCAATCGGAATCCCATTTTCATAAACTTTTTCAAAATGTTCTTTATTTGTTAGCAACCATTCAACCCAATCTAAATCATATCTTTCTGTTAATCTTCTATTTAGCGGATCTATAGAAAACTTTTCAATAAATAAATAATCAACTCCAAAAAGTTTAGTTAAGTTTAAAGTATAATTTAAATCTTTGCTTAATCTTATTTCTCCAGATCCGCCAACATTTCTTTCACAATTATACCCAACTCTATAAGCCCATAAGCTATGTAATGTTACATTTTTTGGCAAATTATTTTTTACCCAATTGCAAGCTTCAAAAAAATAGCTTGAAAAGGATTTAAGCTTTTTCATCATATCAAGTTTTTCGCTATAAGGTTTATACATTTCTGATAATAGTACAATTAAAACAACAATAAACAAAGAAATCATGATTATGTAAAACTTCTTTTTAAACAAATTTGAAATTGAATTTATAATATTAACAATTCCATAAGAAAACAAAATTGCAATAAATGGAGAATATTGTAAAGTATATCTTGCAGTATCTTCAACTCTGTAAAAAATTCCAGTTGTTAATAATTTATTTTGAATCAGCTGAGTAATTATCAAAATAAACAAAGGTAAAAATAAGATAAAATATTCATATTGTTTATTCGAAATTTGCAAAGCTAATCCAAATATCGAAAATAACAATATTAAAGAATAGCCATATGCAAAATCTGCATAATTTTTAAATCCAAAAGAAAACATGTCTTGCTCGCTTCCAATTTTTTCTGTTCTTGCAGCAAACTCATATTTTGGTTTGTGCTCATATAAAACTTCAGAACATTTAGGATTTTTAAATAAACTAAAAATAATTTTATCTAAAGATTCAATTCCAGTTTCAATGCAAAAAGAATTAAACAAAATTAAATTTCTTATTAACAACGATGAAAAAAGAATAGAAAAAATTGAAACAAAAATTATAAAATGGATGATTAAATTTTTATTTTTAGTTTTAAAATATTGAAAAATGAAAATGAATAAAATTGATGCAACAATTAAATATGGTAATAATGGTTTTGAAATTAAAAGCAAAAATATTAAAATCGATGAAGTTATTAAATATTTTAAATCGTTTGTTTTAAAATAAAAAAGAACAAAAAAGAATGATAAAATTGTGAATAAAGTAAAATGCATATCTGCATAAAATGTTGTTGAATAAATAACTACAGAAGGAAACATTTGGAAAAGAATTGAAGATAATAAAGCGACTTTATAATCAAAAAATATTGAAGCAAAAATAAAAATTGCTAAAGCAGTTATAAAAACAGTTATTGGCAAACCGATTTTTGCAACATTTTCACCAAACAAAAATAAAAATGATTCAAAAAAATGAAAATATTGAGTAAATGTATAACCATTTTTACTTACTTTATCAATATAAGATTTTTGATAGGCAAATAATTCTTTATAATTTGCTAAATCTCTAGCAATAGTCATATGAAAACCTTCATCTCCAAAAACAATAGGATAATTAAAAGCAACTTTAAAATTTTGATAAAATGTATATAAAGAAATAATAATAAAAATTGCTAAACAAATTATTTTTTCTTCTTTCATTATTATTTTATTGAATTTGAAATTTTCTTATGGAAAAAGTAAGTTGTTTAATTTTTTCTTTGAACGAGTATGAATTAATAAAACCAAAAATAAAATTGCTTTATCCTTATGTAGATGAAATTGTTATAATTGATAGTTCAACGAATAAAAAACAGAAAAAATTAATTAAAAATTTAAGTAAAAAATATAAAAAAGTTAGAGTAGTTTGGTTACCACCAATTGGAATAGCAGATTTATATTATCAAGT
>JAGDWU010000090.1 GCA_023256115.1 Candidatus Aenigmatarchaeota archaeon
GACTACCCGAGAAAAATTTTATTTAAAATATTGGTGTCCAGACTGTGGAACGGAATGGGAAGAAGAGGAAAGACCATCATCAATGAAATGGCCCTACAAGGTTGTTATTATTATTATCGTTATTATTGTAGTAGTTGTGATAATATAATTAAACATTTAACTTTTTTCTAGCTAATCTAATATCACTAGCAAAAACTGTTGTTCTATTAGCATGCTGCGCAATTTTTAATGCTTCTTCCAATACTTCTTTAACTTTTTCTTCTGTTATTAAGCAAAGCTCTTTTGCAGCTTCATATGAAACTCTTTCAGCTCCTAGCTCTTTTAATAAAATTTCAAATTGCCTTATTGGTAAAATATTTTTTCTAGCCATTTTTTCGTTTCTTCTATAATTTCAATTAATTTTTCGCAATTATTTGAACACTCGATAAATCTATTACCTAAATTATAAATAATTTTTATTTTTCCATAGTATGTTTCAAGAAATTCAATTGAAATAGAAGAGTTTTCAAAATATTCGTATTTTCTATCAAAAGAAATTAATTTTATTTTTATTGAGTTATCAATTATTTCTTTTTCAACTTTGTAAAATGGTGTAGTAATTTCTTTTTTATATTTATTTTTTTCAAATTCCTCTTTTATTTCAATTTTCCAATTTCTTAAAATTTTTAAAAAGTTTGAAATAAATTTATAAAATGGTTCTTCAATTTTTTCTTCTTTTAATTCATAAATTTGTTTAGTAAAATAATCTTCTGTTTCAATTAACAATGTAACATTAACATTTTTAACATATGGCAATTCCAATTCAAAAACATTATCATTTTTTTGTAATGTTAAATTTTTTTCAATTGTATAATTTTCAAAAAATAGTTTTAATGTTGCATTGTAATAATCATCTGAAAAAATTTGTAATTTTAATTTTTTATTTATTTGCTCAATTCTTTTAAATTCAATTTTCGGTTCATATATTATTTCAAATTCAAAACTTTTCAAAATTTTTGTTTTCGAACTTTCATAAACTACTGGATAAACATTTAAAATAACTAATTTTTTTCCATTTTCCAAATCTACAATTGAATATTCAAAGAAATCTTTTGTATAATTTATTTGATTTTCTGATTCTATTTCTTCAACTTCTTTTTTAAATTTTATTTCTTTTATTTTTTTAGCTTGAATTTCAAAATCATATTTGTTTACATAAATTGGAGTAAGATTTACAAAATATAAGTCATCGCTATCAACTATAACATAAGTTTTATTTGAAATGTTAAAAACTCCAAAAATTATTTTTTCTTCTTTTTTTGCTTTAAATTCATTAAATTCATAAACTTTAGCTAATGGCACTATAACATTTTTTTCTTTGTACAAATTTAAATCAGGATCAAAAAAATAATTTACTGAAGTAATTGAATTTAATGTTCTTGTTTTATTTGCTAAATTTATATTCTTTTCTCTGAAAATTGAATATCCAATTTCATTTTTATTTTTTAAAACATCGTAAATAAAAGCATCTAAAACTGGAATTGAATAATTTGAAGTTATTGCAATAATTGAAACTGCACCAAAATTCAAATAATTTTTTAAAGTTGTTTGAAAGCTTCTAGAATGGGAATTAACTAAAAGTTTAATGTTTTGAAAGCTATCTATTGTAAAATTGTGCGTAGAATTTTTAATTTTCCATTTATTATTTTCATAATCTCCAAAATAAATTATAAAATCATAATTTTCCAAATCTTCCTTTTTTATTTCTTCAAATGATTTTACTGGTTTAAATTTTAATTGCTTTAAATTATCAAAAAATTCAAACCAGTTAAATTCATAAGAATAAGTTTGAGCTTTTAAAATTAAATCAACTATTGTTAAAGCTAAAAGCAAATCTGAATTTTCAAATTTTTTTATTCTTTTAAAAACATCAAAAATTATTTTTGGAATTGTTTCTAGAGAAATTTCTGAAATATTTGTTTGTTTTTCAATTTTTAAAGTTGCATTTAAATCTCTTAATATTTTATAAGTATAAAATGCTGATTCTAATTTATTAAAATATTCTTTGATTTCTTCTACATTTGCTTTATTTCCAATTATTAAAATGTTTTTTGGTTTAAAAAATCTTGCCAATTCTATTTGAAATGATGTTTGCGAAACATTACCATAAATCCTTGAGCAAATTGCTTGCTGAGCTAATAAATTTTCTAAATAAATTGAAAAGTTAAAGTTGCAATAAATTGAATCGCTTAATACATAATCATCTTTTTGATTAAATGGAATTTCTAAGTAAAAATAGTGTGGAACAAAAGGTAATTTAAAAAATGGAATTTCATATTCATTTCCAATTATTACAATTTTTGGAATTGAATTGTTTAATTTATATTCTAATGAATTATAAAGAAAATCTTTTGAATTTAAAAATTTTATTGTTTTAATAATTTGATTTCTTACATAATTTGCTTTTTGATTAATTGAACAGCTAAAATTAACTTCTGGCTTATTAAATGGATTTAATAATTCATAATAAGATTGAACTTTACAATTTTCATATTCATTTTGGTTAATAGATAAATTTATAAAAATTGGAAATCCTTTAAATAAAAATGCATATCTTGATGCTAAAAAAGAATTATCTGAATTTAAATTTGCAACTACTATTCTATCTATATTTTCGTTTCTTTTTTTAACTTCATTTAAATAAATTTCTATTGCTTGCTCTTTGTTGTTTATTATATATTTTGGTGGATAATATTGTAGCAAATTTTTGTTTTCTTGAGTTATTAATGGTAAACCTAAATAACCTGCTAAAGTTATTGAATAAAGTAAATCTTCTTTATTTGTTGAGTTAAGATAAATGGAAGAGGAATTTAAAGGATAAAGATTATAAATTTCTTCTCCCTCCAGCCATATTGTTAACAGGTTAAGATAACTGCCAAGTTTTTCACAGTAGGAAATTGTAAAATTCTTCTCTTTTTTAGCTTCGAAAATGGATAAAAATGGTAGAAATGATTTGTCTACTTCGGGCACACAAATTATTCCCTCTTTTTCTGTAATGTTATGTAGATAAGTTACAAACGTAGAAAAGATTACAATATTTCCACCTCTACCTACACTCTCTCCAGCTTCTATTAGTAATCGAACTCTCTTATTTTTAAAATTACCTGTATACATTTCTTTCCAGTAGAATGTAAGATTATAAACTTCAACTATGTATGTAGTAGCATTTATTCTAATCTCTAGTGTGTATTCCTTACCATAGGTTAAAAGTTGCGGCAATGTTTTGCCCCAAAAGATATGTAATCTATTACCCCCTAGTGGATCTTCTGTTGTGGCTTCAAAAAATCCGAAATCGAAAGGTAGCAGTGATTGATTTGTTTCAGAATCTATAAGAAGAATTCGCTGTCTTGTTTCGGCTTCTGAATGGGTTTTTTCTCCAGAAGGGTCTACAACGTCAATAATCGAAAACCTCGTTATCCATACCAAGGTTATATTTAGATAAATTGAAAAAATGTCCTCGGAAATTAGTGCCACTCTGCCTTTAACATTTCGTAAATGTGTTAAATTTATATAATTATCAGTAAAAGAAATTTCTCCCCCTTCTGATATATTTAGCCATTTGATATTAGTTATTCTATGTGACGATTGCAACGAAAAAGAAAGTGTAAAAAAGAAAGAAAAAAGTGATAAAAAAACAAGAAAAAGAAGGATGATTTGAAATTTTTCATTTCTCACCTTCATGGGTAATTCGTTTTTCAACCGCCTTCAACCAATTCAAAAAAACTTTTTTTGAATGCTTTAATGCTTTTATCTTTAGTAAAATTTAATGACAATTTATAAAGTTTAAGAATATATTTTTTAAGATTTTCTTCTCCCATTGCGTAAATTTCTTCTAATTTTTGAGAAATATACCAGACATCTAATTTATCTAAAATTAAGTTTTCATACTCCTTCAATACTTCTGAAAACCCAACATACTTATAGACAATTGGAATATTACCACATCTAATGCCTTCTATGCAAGCTACTGAAAATGGGTCAAAGTAAAATGGGTGAAGATAAAAATATGTAGCTTTAAGAATATTTTTAACATTTTTTACTATTCCTAAAGGTTTAAAATTAGGAGTTTGAGGTAATCCCAAAGAAGAGCTTCCAATTATATAAAATTTCCAATCTTTAAGCAATTTGGAAATAGAAAAAATTAACCGGGCTGCTTTCTTTTTAGTGTAATTACCTATAAAGCATACTTTTTTTTCTATCCCCTTAGAAATTTTCTTTTTTAATTCTTTTTTAGAAAATTTTATATCAGAAAAAGGTCTAACAAGTTTAATTTTCTCTTTATCTATTTTAAAAATACTTATCATCCATCTTTTTATCGCTTCAGAAATAACAATATAACCATCAATAGTT
>JAGDWU010000014.1 GCA_023256115.1 Candidatus Aenigmatarchaeota archaeon
TCAACTAAATCATTAAATTATTTTGTTTCTCCTGTAAAACAAAGGATAGAGTATACGTTGCCCAATGTTACTTGTATTTTTGAAGAAGGTACAGAAGCAAGTTCTTTAATTGCAATTTCCAAATTTGGTAGCATTAATATTACAACTGTTAATGGAAATCGATTTGAAACATTAAAAGGAAGTGATGAAGCACATGATTATGCTTATTATTGCAAGGGAATAAAAGAAATAATAAAAGAAGAGGTCGAAAAAATAATGAATGTAAGTAAGTGTATTGCTTAAATATTTATAAAACTTTATATTTTGTATTATGCTCCAGCCAAAATTTGAAGTGCCAAAAGAAATAGAGGAGAAAGCATTTCAGTTAATAGACTTAGCTAGAAGAACAGGAAAAATAAAAAAAGGTACAAATGAAACAACAAGAGCTGTTGAAAGAGGTTTGGCTAAGCTAGTTTTTATTGCTTTAAATGTTGATCCGCCAGAAATAGTAATGCATTTAGCTCCTTTATGCGAAGAAAAGGGAGTTCCTTACATTTATGTGAAAAGTAAAGAAGAGTTAGGAAAATATTGCGGAATTCAAGTTGCAGCAGCTAGTGCATGTATAATAGATCCTGGCGAAGGAAAAAAACTACTAGATGAAATTGTTGAGTGGTTTAACAAAAACGTAAAGAAATAAAATGCCATATGCAGCAAAAGTTATTGAAATTTTAAAAAGAACAGGCTCTAAAGGGATAATACAAGTAAAGTGTGAATTATTAGAAGGTGAAAAAGGTAAAATTTTAATAAGAAATGTTTATGGTCCTATTAAGGTTGGTGATATAATATTGTTAAAAGAAATTGAAATGGAAAGTGCAGAAAAAATTGAAGAAAGATGATTTGCGATTTTTGTAAGAAAGAGTTAAAAAAAGGTACCGGAAAAATGTTTGTATTTAATAGCGGAAAAATTACTTTTTTTTGTAGTTCAAAATGTGAAAAATATTTTTTTATGAATAGAAGTGTTAAATATTGGAAATGGAATAAACATGAATCTAGAAGTAAAGTTACCAGATGACTATTTTGATATAGTTTTCAATGAAATAAAAAATAATAGAACAATATTTGATATTGTTTTTTCTTTTTTAATAAAAAAGGTTGAATGCGCAGATGGTTTATTTATTTTATTAAGCAAGTTAAAAAGGGACAAAAAAATTGAAATAATAAAAAACAAAATAATATTTATCGATTCAATAGATGAAAATTACAAAAATGAATTAAAAAAATATTTTGATGAAAGAATAGAGAAATTGAGGAAAAAAATATTTTTTTCTCCTTTGGAAATTTCAAAATTTTATCAATGTGAAAGAAGATTTTTTCTAGAAAAATATTTAAAATTAAAAACTAAAAAAGATGAAAAATCAAAAGAAGGGGAAAAAATTCATAAACTAATAAAATTTTTTCTAGAAAACTATTTAAGAAAAAATATCGATGAAATAATTGAGGAATTAAAGAAAAATGAAAAAAATATAAAAGAAGAATATAAAGATTATTTAAATTTTTTAAACAATTTCTTGAAAAAGAACAAATTTTCTACTGTTTTCTCTGAAAGAAGATTTATTTCTTTAGAAAAGAGCTTAATATCTTCTTCCGATTTGATTTGTGTAAAAGATGGAAAAATTTTTCCAGTTGAAATAAAAATGAGCTTTAGAAAAAATAAAGCAACATTGTTGCAATTAATTGGCGAGGCAATAGTTTTAGAAAGATATGCTAGGAAAAAAGTGGATTATGTATTTCTTATTGGATTAAAAAACAAAAAAATAGGAAAAATAAAAATAGATGAAAAATTAAAAGAAAGTTTTGAAAAATATAGAAGAAAAATTATAAAAGTCATTTTATCAAATAAAATTCCTAACATAAAAGAAATAACCATAAAGAAAGGAATATGTAATTATTGTCATGTAAAGGATATGTGTGATGAAATAGAAAAAATAAGAAAATATTTGAAAGGTAGCTAGAGGCTTATGAAATTTAAAGAAGCTATTTTTGATTTAGAAAGCTCAAATGTTTGCTTTGCAACTTTCTATACAAATAAAAAAGGAAAAAAAGATATAAGAATTCTAAGAAAATACTCTGGTTATCTTGAGGTTTTTGATAAAGACAGAGGTTATTTACTGGAAAATGCAAAAATATGCGATGTTGGTAATTATAAATTAAATGAAAAAAATGTTAAAAAAGTTTTAGAAAAAATAAATAATAAACATTTTATATTTTTTTGTAATTCTCATTTGTTAACTTATTACGTGTGCAAAATTTTAAATATAAAAGAAATAATCGTTTTTGATGCTCATCTAGATTTAAAAAATAAATATAAAAATAAATTGCTCAACGAAGCAACATGGCTAAGAAGATTAATAGAATTAGATGTGAAATATAATGTAATAGGTGCAAGAAGTTTTGATGAAGAAGAATATAAAATTTACATAAAAACGCGAGCTAAAAATTTAAAAAAATATTATATTAGTATTGATTTAGATGTTTTAGAACCAATTTATGTTGATGTTAATTATCCTGAGCCAAATGGTTTATCTTTTAGTGAATTAATAAGTTTGATAAAAAAATATGCTAAAAAATCTTTATCATTAGATATTGTTGAGTTTAATTTTTCTTCTAATTATTTAAAAAACGTTAATTACATTTTCAAAATTGTTTATGAATATCTTTATTGGAAATTTAAATAATTATGCGGGGGTCGCCTAGCCTGGTCAAGGGCGGCGGGCTCAAGTAATTGAGCTTTGATTGGTGAAACCCGCTGGCGTAGAGCCGTCGTGGGTTCAAATCCCACCCCCCGCATGAGTTTAGTTCTACCTAAATTTCTAAAATATAAATAGAAGCTTTAAGATCTCCATGCATAACGTTTTTTCTTTCAATAACTTTAATTTTTAAATCGTTTATCGCTTTTTCTAATACATTTGTAGCTGCTGTTATTATTGCTCCTTTAAATGCTCCAATTTTAATAAGTTCACTTAACGTTTCTTTATATAATTTTAGTAAATTTTTTAGTTTCGATTCTCTAATACCATAAGGCGGATTAAATGCAAAAAAATATTCGCCTTTTTCAATATAATTACTTAATTTTGTTGCATCACCAAGCATAAATCTTATATTATTTTTCACTCCAGCGGATTCAGCGTTTTTTATTGCACCAGTTAAATGTTTATTTGAAATATCAATTGCATATGCTATTTCTAAATCACTATTTACTCTAGCTTTTAATGCTTCCTCTCTAATTTTTAAATATTCATCCTTGCTAACAAATGGAATATTTACTATTGGATGAATATTTCTATATAAACCTGGTGCATATTTTAAAATGCTCATAACAGCTTCTATTGGTATTGTAGCTCCACCACACATCGGATCAATTAACACTTTTTTTCCATCCCATTTTAAAAGTTTAATCATAGCAGAAGCTAAAACAGGATTTAAAGCAGCCGGATGATTATAAACTCTATATCCTCTTTTATCTAATGATTTGCCACTAGTATCAATTCCTAAATGAAATTTGTTATGATATATTCTAAGTATAAATTCTATTGTTGGATTTTCTAAATCTACTTTTACATTCATTTTAGCATTTAAAAGTTGTTTATGTATAATTCCACCTACTTCTCTAGCAGCATCTATGCTTGTAAAATTGTGTTTGCCAATTCTATTGCATCTAACAGCAAAGCTATAATCTTCTTTAAAATAAGTTTTAAAATCTATATTCGAAACTTGCTTTATAATATCATTTAATTCATTTAATTCACCTTCGCAAACACCTAAAAGAACTCTAACAAATGTTCTTCCATATATGTTTAACCTTATAACATCTCTAATATTACCTTTAGCTTTAACAATTCCGATATCAAAATATTCTACTTTACAACCAAGCTCTTCAACTTCGCTAGCAGCTATTTCTTCTATTCCTGCTCTAGTTAGCACATATATATCCATATGCTTTATGATATAATTTTTCCTTTAACTTAAAAATTAATATGCTTATATGGTAAAAAAACTTGGATCGCCAAAGGAAGATGAAAATGTTTTATGTGTAGTTAAAGAAATAACTCCATTTTCTGCTTTATGTGAGCTAATAGAATACAAAGATTTTAGTGGAATAATTCCTGTAACTGAAGTTTATTCTGGTTTGGTTAATGATATAAGGGAATTTGTAAAGCTAAATAATTTATATGTTGCAAAAGTTATAAAAGTTGATAAAGAGAAAAAAATAGTAGAACTAAGCTTAAAAAGGGTAAAGGAGAAAGAGAAAAAAGAAAAAATTGAAGAATATAAAAAGGAGAAAAAATATGAAAAAATTTTATCATTAGCTTCCATATTTTTCCAAAATTTTAT
>JAGDWU010000016.1:0-3684 GCA_023256115.1 Candidatus Aenigmatarchaeota archaeon
AATTTTTGCTAATTCTTTTTAATACTCTTTTGGCAGATGATTGTAGTATATAAATTTTTTTAATATTATTCATTTCCATTTCCATGAAATCAAACCTTCTAAATATAAAATCTTCATAGCCTATAAATTTATAAGGAAGAGCTCCAAATAGAAAAGTTGATAATTTGCCTATTCTAGCTAACTTCTTTTTTTCTTCAAAAATTTTAGAAAAAAATATTACTTTATTACCATTAACTCCTAGCTTTCTATTTATCAAATCAAAAAAAGAGTAATTTGTTTTGAACCAAATACCTTCCATGTCTGATAGTAAACAAATTTTTTTCATAATTTTCTTTATATAATTTTTAATCCATTAAGCAATCTTTTGTTAAGATTAAAAAGTAAAATTAAGAAACTGATAAAAACATCTTAAAAAATTCTCCAACTTTAATTAATTGATATAATTAAATTTAAAAGTTGGAAAATATTCTTTTAAGATATAAGCCGACAATTCTACTAGCTTATTATCTAATCCTAAATAAATGTAAGTAAAAAAAGTGATAACAAATTTAAGCTACCAGAAAAAAGAAATAAAAACTCATAATTAAAAGCTGCGATTAAGAAGCCAGAGAATAATGCAGCAAAAGCATAAGAGAAATTTGCCAATGCATCTATGGTTGCAATGTTTTTTCCTCTTTCTTTTGATAAAGAAGATGCAATACTATAAGTTCCAATAAATAAAAATGCGTTTGCAATAGCTGCTATTATTTCAGTAATCAATAATAATTCAAAAGTAAATGAAAAAACATATAATAAATCTGCTATAGCTGATAAAAGTAATCCAAATGCCAAAACTTTTTTATAACCAATTTTTTCAATATAATTTCTAAGAAAAAGTTCAATTGAAGCTACTAAAAACCAAAAAGTTCCATATAAAATTCCAACAGATTTTACATCCTCTGTTATTTGATTGTAATATAAAGAAAGCATAGGTCCAACTAAACCTGTTCCCAAAGATACTAGTACATTTATTATTCCTAATACTAATAGCTTTCTCATGTTTCTTAGCTAAGCTATTTTTGCTTATTAGTTTTATATTGTATTGATCCGGGTCCATAATTTAAACTTAATATGATAATATATGGAAATAGAAATAAAAGCTAGAGATGCTTTAGCAAAAATATCGAAAATAAAAATTAAAAATAAAACATTAGAATTTCCAAATTTTTTTCCAGTAATAAATCCAAATTTAATGATTATTAAACCAAAAGAAATTCAAGAAATTTTTAAGCATGATACAATAATAACAAATGCATACATTTTATACAAATCAAAATATAAAAATGAAATATTAGAAAAAGGATTGGAAAAGTTTTTTGAATTCAATGGAATAATAATGCTTGACTCTGGTGCTTATCAATTGTATGAATATAAAGATATTGAATTAACAAATAAAGAAATAATTGAATTTGAAAATTTGCTAAATGCTGAGATCGCAACATTTTTAGATATTCCAATGGATATTAACATAAGTTATAAAAAGGCAAAAGAATTTGTTAATATAACAATAGAAAGAGCTAAAGAGTGCAAAGAAATTGGAAAAAAGGAAATTGCTTGGCTTGCAACTGTTCAAGGTGCAAAATATTTAGATTTAGTGAAATATTGTGCAATTGAGCTTTCAAAATTAGATTTTGATTTTTATGCTATTGGATCGATAAAAAAAGCATTAGAACAATGGGATTTAATTCCACAAATAGATTTAGTAATACAAGCAAAAAAATATTTGCCTTGGAATAAACCATTACATTTTTGGGGAATTGGACATCCAGCAACATTTTCTTTATTTGTTGCTTTAGGAATTGATAGTTTTGATTCTGCCTCTTATGCAATTTATGCTTATGATAATAGATATATTACATTAGAAGGTACTTTAAATATTGAAGATTTAGAATATTTACCTTGCTCTTGTCAAATATGTTCAAAATATAGCCTAAAGGAAATAAAAGAGGATAAAAAATTGTTAGCAATGCATAATTTGTTTGTTTGCTTAGCTGAAATAAAAACGATTAAACAAGCAATAAAAGAAAATTGGCTTTGGGAATTGGTTCAGCAAAGAGCAAGAGCAAATTATAAATTATATGAAGCATTAGTTTATTTATTAAAAAAATATGGAAAATGGTTAGAAAAATATGAATTGTTCTCTAAAAAAAGCGGTTTGCAATGGGTTGGAGAAGAAACAATTTATAGACCAGAAATAATAAGGGCAAAAAAGCTGTTAAAAAGGGTTAAAAGTAAAGAATATGTTAAAATAAAAAATTTAAAAGTTCCAAAAGAAATTCAAATTGTTTATCCTTTTAATTCATTAATTGAAAAAAAGGAAGAAATAAATTGGAAAAAATCAATTAAAAAAATAATTGATTATCAATTTGGAAAAAATGCTTCAAAGTATTTTAAAAATATTGAAGTTGAAGTTGCAAAAACTGGAATTGCAAGAAAGGTTTATTCTAATAATGTTTTAGTTGGTAGTATAAGAGCATATGATTGTTTTTTTATTCCAAATTTAGAAGGTGCAAAGCTAATAATGAAAGCATTAAAATTTCCAAAAAATAGAATTGTAATTAAAGATGAAGCAATTCAATTTGTTTCAAAAGGTTATAGTGTTTTTGTTAAATTTGTTGAAAATTTTGATAAAGATTTAAAGCCTATGCAAGAAGTTTTTGTTGTAGATAAAAATGATAATTTAATTGCAACTGGAAAATTAATTTTAAATGTAAAGGAATTAAAAGATTTTAAGAGGCATGTTGCAGTAAAAGTTAGATATCATATAAATGGGGCCGCTGGGATTTGAACCCAGGTCAGCGGGTATCACCAATCAAAGCTCCATTTCTGGAGCCCGCCGTGCTGCCTGCTACACCACGGCCCCTTTAATAATATTATTATGATGTTGAAAGTAAAAAGATTAAATGAAAATGCAAAATTGCCAGAAAGAAAGCATGAAGAAGATGCAGGATTGGATTTATATTCGTGCGAAGAAGTAGAAATATTACCAAATGAAATCAAAACAATTAGCACAGGAATTGCAATAGAAATTCCAAAAGGTTATTTTGGGTTAATAAAAGATAGAAGCGGCTTAGCAACTAAAGGCTTACACGTTTTAGCTGGAGTAATAGATAGCAATTATAGAGGTGAAGTAAAAGTTGTCTTAATAAATCTTTCAAAAGAAAAAATAAAAATAGAAAAAAATAGCAGAATTGCACAGCTTATTATAATTCCATATTTAAAAGTTAATATTCAAGAAGTTGAAGAGTTAAGCCAAACAGAAAGAGGAGAAAAAGGATTTGGAAGCAGTGGACTTAAATAAAAAAGAGCTTGAAATGTTATTAGAAAAGTTAAAAGGATATGAAAAGCCAAAAATATACTTTGAGCAATATGAAACTCCAACAAGCATTATTTCTTATATTGTTAATAAAGCTAATTTAAGAAATGAAATAAAAGATAAAATTGTTTTTGATTTGTGTTGCGGAACAGGAAGATTTGCAATTGCACTTTCTTTTTTTAATCCTAAAAAAATATTTGCAATTGATATAGATAAAGATGCTATAAAAATTGCAAAAGAAAATGCAAAAAATTTTAATGTAAAAAATATTTATTTTATTGTTGCAAATTTGTTAGAATTAAAATTAAAAATTAAAGCAGATTTAGCAA
>JAGDWU010000016.1:3694-4343 GCA_023256115.1 Candidatus Aenigmatarchaeota archaeon
ATGAAAAAAGAAATTTGAAAATTTTAGAAATTGAAAAGTTTAAATTTTTAATTAAAAAAATTTATCAATTCCATGAAAAACCTAAAAAATATATTAATGTTTGTGTTTATTATGCAATAAATTTAAATATATAATATGGTTTGTGCATTGTTTTGTAGTGAAAGTATAATTACATCTCTTAATTATAAAAGTTATCTATCTGAAATTCCCAAATTAAAATGTTATGTATGAGAATATCAAAAAAGTTGCTAAATGAAATCATCAAAAAGATTAAAAAAAGACTTAGAAAAAGCAAAAATCTTAGGATTAGGAATTTATTATTCTATCATCTAGTAAACACTTACAAAAATGCTCTTCTAATTTCGGAAAAAATACGTAAGAAACATAATCGCGAAGTTACAGTTCTGGCTGCATTGTTGCATGATATAGGACAGCTTAAGTCATGTAAAAATCATGCAGAAACAGCCAGACCAATAATAAATAGGCTTCTTAGACAATATGAAATTGAGCCAGAAGAAATAGAAAAAGTATGTAGAATTGTGAAAAATCATATGAATAAAGCATGTAAAGGAAAAACTATTGAAGAAAGAATAGTCCACGATGCAGATGAACTCGATCACATAGGAGTGATTGGATTGATAAGATCATT
>JAGDWU010000001.1:0-2073 GCA_023256115.1 Candidatus Aenigmatarchaeota archaeon
TTGTACTGATATTTTAAGTGTATGTGTCCATCAAAAATATAATCAAAATTTTTTGGCAAATTATCAATTCTTAATGAGCTTTCTTCTTTTTGAGAATATAAAAATGGATAAATATTCTGATGTAATAATAAAAAATTTCTTTTTCCTTTTATAGGAATTGGATTAAGATTTTTTCTTAAAATTTCAAAAGCATATCTTTCTGGAACATAAGACATTACAAAAAATATCGAATCATCAAATTCAACTTTTCCAATAGGTAAATAAAAGAAATTTTTTATAGCTTCTTCAAGAACATGAAAAATATTTTTTGTTCTAATTTTTCTATCATGATTTCCATGCATGCAAATTATTGCTGGCTTAAAACTTTCAACTTCTTTATCATTTATTTTAAATTTTATTTTTTCATCTCTTTTAACTTTATTTAATATTTTCAACGTATTTAAAATTGTTTCTTCATCTGGAAATTTTGTATGAAACAAATCGCCCAAAATAAAAATTGCATCACAATTTTTTAATTTTTCCATAGCACATTCAAATCTAAAGAAATTATCTTCATATATTTTTCCTTCTCCATAACCCAAATGACAATCACTTATTAATCCGACCTTCATTTATTAATGTGAAAATAAATTTTATGATTAAAAATCTTATTTCAGATTTAGGTTTTGTGTTTCAGTTTAGTGGTATTATGCTTTTATTTCCTTGTTTATATGCATTTTTGATTAAAGATATAATATCATTTATTAGTTTAATATTTGCTCCTTTAATTTTTTTATCTTTGGGATTTTTATTTAATGTTTTAAGCGAAAGAAAAGAATTAAATTTAAAAGAATCATTTATTTTACTTTTTTTAACTTATTTTTTTCTTAGCTTAATAGGAAGCATTCCTTATTTAATATATGATATTTATTTTGGAAATCAAATACTTAGTAAAAATATTTATGAAAAAATAATTGATGCATTTTTTGAAAGTTCTTCTGCATTTACAACTTTTGGTTTTTCTCTTTTAAATTATAAAAATCTTCCTGAACCATTTATTTTTTATAGAAGTTTAAGCCAATTTATAGGCGGAATTAATATAATTTTCATTCTTCTTACTTTTATATTTTCCTTTAAAACTTCCCATTTGCTAACTAAAGTATTGGGATTTGAAATTAAAAGAAGAATTAAAATTTCAATTATTTTAGTTTTGTTAATATATTTTATAGCAATTTCAATTTTTTCATTTTTATTAGTATATTTTGAAAAAATTAGAATAATAGATGCATTAAATATAGCATTTACAACATTTTCAACAGGCGGATTAAAATCTTTTGAATATTCTAATTTATCTTCAATTGGAAAAGCAATTGTAATATTTGGAATGATTTTTGGTGCAACTAATATTTCAATTTTTATTTTTGAAAAATTTAGAAAAATTGCAATTTTAGAATTAATACTTTTAATACTCTTTATTTTTATTTTATCAAATTTTTTAACTTTTGAAAATTTTATAGATAAAATTTTCCATTCGGCTAGCATTTTAACAACAACTGGGCACTCATATTTAAATCTTTCTTTTTCATCATTTCAATTTTTTATTTTTTCAGTTTTTGCTTTAATTGGCGGAAGCATTCTTTCTACAGCAGGTGGAATAAAAATTGCAAGAATATTTTTCCTAATTAAAGGAATAAAAGAAATTATTAAAAAATACATATTTAAAAAAGAAATTGCTTTAAAAGATTATGAACTAATTGCATTTCCAATATTTTTCTTTTTTGTATTTTTTACAGTTATTTCTGCTTTAATTTTTTCATATTTTGGATATTCTTTGGAAAAATCAATTTTTAATTCTGTTTCAGCTCTTTCTACTGTAGGAATATTATTCGATTTTGATATAAATTCTTTACCAATTTTAAAAATTTGGATTGCATTTTTAACAATTATTGGAAGAATTGAAATAATTCCTCTTATTCTTTTATTTTTTAAAGTTTCTAACAAACAAGATTAATTGGATTTCCAGCTATAAATGATTTTATATTTTTTACCGTTGTTTCCAAAATTTCTTTTAAAGATTCATAAGAATTAAAAGCA
>JAGDWU010000001.1:2083-4306 GCA_023256115.1 Candidatus Aenigmatarchaeota archaeon
TGCCAACAATTTTGCTAATTGCTCTTTTTCCAATTTGTTTTCATATAACAATCTTATCTCTTCTTTTTCAGCAGCTTCTTCTTCTAAAACATCTAATGCACAAGCTTTTACTTTTCCTAATTTGAGATATTTAATTAATGCTTTTGTATCGATTAATGCACCTCTAGCAGTATTAATAATTATTACTCCATCTTTCATTTTTTCAAATGCTTCTTCATTTAGCATGTGATAATTTTCTTTTGTTAAGTTTGCATGCAATGTTATTATATCACTTTCTCTTAATAAAGTGTCTAAATCAACATATTCAAATCCAATTCTTTTTGCTTCTTCTTCATTTCTTATTATATCATAAGCAATTACTCTCATTTTAAATGCTTTTGCAATTTCTGCAACTCTTCTTCCAATTCTACCAGCACCAATTATTCCTAACGTTTTTCCCTCTAAGTTAAATCCTATTAAATCGCTATTTTCAAAATTTCCTTTTCTAGTTCTTTCAATGCTTTCAAAAATTCTTCTTGAAATTGTTAATATTAATGCAAAAGTATGTTCAGCAACGCTTTCTGTTCCATAAGTAGGGACATTGCAAACTTTAATATTTGCTTTTTTTGCAAATTCTAAATCAATATGATCATAGCCAGTTGATCTAGTTGCAATTAATTTTACATTTTTCATTTTTGAAATTACTTTAGCATTAACTTTTGAAAAAACAAAAACACTTACAATATCTGCATCTTTTATATAATCTGCAGTTTCTTCATTTAACGGAAAAGTATAAAAAACTAGTTCATGTTCTCTTAATTGCTCTTCAAAAAATTTTCTTTCATAATCTTTTGTTTCGAAAAATACTATTTTCATAAAATAATGTAGCAACGTTTTAAAGGTTTTTAATTATTAATAGTAATTTCCTAATAACCAATAATTTCCTATGCTAACATTTTCTAACTCTTGTTTAGCAGCATAGTAACATTTCATCATATGCTCTTTGCTTGTTGGTGGCAAATCGTTCATTAAATAATGCGGATAAAATGCTAACAATCTATAAGGAATTTTTGGATTTATTTTTGCTAAAAATTTTGCTATTTTTCTTATTTCTTCTTCATCAATATAACCAGGAATTACTAAAGTACTTGCAACAACTAAAGGAACTTCTTCTCTTTCTTCAAATCTTTTTGCAGCAATTTTTATGTTTTTGAATAATTGTTTATTATCTACTCCTGTCAACACTTTATACAAAACTTTATCATAAGCTTTTATGTCAAATTTTATGTTTCCCCCACTTATTAAAGAAATTTCAACTGCTTTTTCTAAAAATTTTTTATTCATTAATCCATTTGTTTCCCAACAAACTCTTAAAATCCCTTTTTTATTTTCTAATGCTAAATTTGCAAAAGATAAAGCATGAACCATTTGCGGAGCCGGATCTCCGCCAAAAAAGCAAATGCATGAAACTTTTTGGTTAATAGTTTTAAGCAATTCTTCATTGCTAACAACCGAATTTAATTCTTTTAATTCTTCTCTATAAAACCAATTTTGACAAAATAAGCAATCCAAATTGCAAGCGCAGTAAAAAATTGCTAAATTATAATATCCAATTTCAGGCCCATTACAATAAGAATATTTTGGATAACCTTTGCCAGTACAACCAGGGCAAACCCAATCTGCAACACAATTTGTCGGTAAAGGATCCAAATAATATTCTAGTAGCCCTTTATTTGGTTCTATAATTCTTTTTAAGCTATTATTCTCATTTTTAACCAATCCACAAAATCCTTTTGAATTAATTGGAATTTTACATTTATTTGCACAGAGCTTACATTCAATTCCTTCTTTAGGCGGTTCAATTGGCAATTCATACTTTTCTCTACTAATTTTATGTGCTTCTCTAGCAATTTTTAATGCTTCATTAGGATAATTTCTAATGCAATTTAAGCAAATTGATAAAACTTTAGAAATTAATTTTGATTCTTTATTGCAAATTTTACATTTGTTCATAAGTTTTTTCATCAACTATATGATAAACTTTAAATCCTAGCTCTTTTAAAGTTTTTGAAATAAATCTTCTATGGCATCTAAACCAAAATCTTTCTGAGCACATTATTGCAATTCTTTCTGCTTTAATTTTAATTAGTTTTTCAATTCCTTTTTTATATTCTTTTGTTTTAGTATAATTTTCATATCCTTCACTTCTATAACCTCCTAATAAATCACCAAGCCAAATATATT
>JAGDWU010000019.1 GCA_023256115.1 Candidatus Aenigmatarchaeota archaeon
TTTAGAACTTCCAGACATTGAGTTTTTATCTAAGCAAACTGGAACTTTTGATTTTTTCAAATTAAGCTCGTACATAAAAGCATTTGAAATAACATTTTATCAAGTGTTAGATATAGTGAAAAAAGGAGAAAAAGTCGCAATTTTAACTCGTAGCAATAAATTCCTATTAAAAGTTTATAACTTTTTTGTCTCTTTTCTATCATTTGTCGATATCCCCTTTGAGGTGAAATCAAGCGCACATTTTGCAGATTGGCACAGATTGAGACTTGAGTTATTGAGATTAAAAAATGAATATGAAAAATTGCAAATAAAAACAATTAGTGAAAAAGAATATATTTTGAAAAATATTTTTCCAAAAATGAAAGAATGGAAAAGAAATTTTTTCAGAAGAATTTTATTAAGATATTATGACGATTTGTTGATAAGAGATTTTGAGCCAAAAGTAATATTCTCAACAATTCATTCATTCAAAGGTTTTGAACATGATAATGTAATAGTATTCTACGAAAGAGGAAAAATGAAAACTTATATGCATAAAGAACCCGAGGTCATTTATACCGCGTTAACTAGAGCCAAAAAAAGGTTAATTCTTTTTGCCCCAGACATTGTTTTCTATCCAAAGTTATTAACATGAACGCGATAACAATAAAAGACATAACAAAAAACTACATTGAATATTTTGAATTATTATTAAACATAGATAAAACAATAGAATGCCAATTATTTTCTTTGGATAAATGGAGACATTTAAAAGACGTTTACGAAAAAATCCATCCAATTAGAAGAACATTAGCATGGAATGAAATAGTTTTTGATATTGACATACAACCAAATCAATTAAAATATTCCAACGAAGCTTGGGAATTAGCCATTACGCTAGCTCAAGACTTGGAAAAGGTATTGGATTATTTTAACATCCCATTTTATCGATATTTTTCGGGCAATTTATTGCATTATCACGTTTTCCTTAGTTTTGATACTGACACGACAAACTTATTGTTTGACAAATATTTACAATTAGCAAACATTAAAGAAACAGATATAAACACAAACACGACATTAGAATTTATCAAAATGCTAAAAAGTAAAGTTTTCGAAACATTGTTAAACCCAATTGAGAAAAGAAAATATAAAAAAGGAAAAATGATTTGTACAATTGACAAAAGCATAGTATTGGCCAAGAGACATATGATTAGATGTGAAGGTGCGAAAAATCCTGAAACAAATTTATACAAAACTTTATTATTTGATTTACCTGAAAAAAGACCGACAAACTTAGAAATTGTTTATCCGAATAAAATAGTAGAATGGAAAGTTGAGGATTATTTTCTTGGCTATGCTATGTATTTGATTAGAAAAGAATTTGAAAAAATGCAAAAAATAAAAGTAAAAATTTCACAACTCTCAGAAGGGGGAATTGTAAATGGAAAATATGAATGGATAGAAAAAATTTTGGAAACACCATTTAAAGATGGAAGAAAAAGAATAATTGGTTTAATTTTAGCCCCTTACTTAGTTAATGTTAAAAAGCTAAGTGAAGAAGAAACTTTTGAAATTATCAAAAATTGGTTATCAAAATGTGAAGGTACAAAAATATATGATAGTTGGATTAAAGCAACAATTAGGCAAAAACTAAAAGCAAAAGTTAAGCCTTTAAGCTCGCGGCAAGCTTTTAAAACTCACTTTATTGATGCCGGGATGGATGTGAAAGAATTGGAAAAACTTACAAAAATTTTTGAAAATGAATAAAGATTCCAATCTTAAAGTTAAAGGTAAATTATTGCTATAATGTTCGTGTTTATTCCAATTTTGTCAAAATGCTCAATTAAAGTTTTTTTGCCGTCTGGTGAAATTTTATAAACAGACCCGTCTTTTAAAAATATAAATCCTTGACCTCTATCAAACAATATTCCTTCATAAATAAAAACCGTACCGTCCGGCAATGTTTTTGCTTGAATTTTTATAAATTGATTTTTATATAAATCAAAAATGTTAGGCTTTTGTTTTGGTCTTTGCGGCCTTTGTTTTGGTTGAAAATTTTGGTTCATTTTTGTCTAAGTTTGAGATAAATGTCTTTAAAATATGAATAAAATGCGTCCGGGCTTAAAATATAAACTTTTTCATTTGTTTGTTTTTTTACTACAACTCTTATCATATTGAGAGCTTTCAATTTTTTAATAACTTTGAAATATGTTTTAAATGCGTACAATTTACGAGCTTTTAATTCATTCTCCAACTCTTTTTTTGTCGCACTAACATTATAACGCAAATAATCTATTATTGCTTTGGCTATTTTTACTTTTTCAACTCTATTTCTTTCAAACATGAATATAGCCTCAAGGAAATCCTCCATAATTATAACCAAATTTACTTTTAAAGGTAAATATTTAAAATTTTACCCCCGTTTTTCAGAACTTGAGTCAAACCAAGTTTACCGATAAAGGTAAGTTTGCAATATTATAACCTAGCTTCCACACAAAAACTTTTATCTAACCAAATTTACCGATAAAGGTTTTAACTACTTTATGCTTACTTAATAAAGAGAGTTTAAATATTGTAAGGTAAAGTATTTAACAATCAATTTCAATTCGCATTATGAAGGGGATGTTTCAAGTAGTTGAAATGGTAATTTGGGCCGTTGTGTTTTTCATAGTCGCAGGTTTGGGTACTTATATACTAAACGAGTTCGGGAACACTTTAGGAGGTACTGCAGGCAATATAATTTTAACTTTAAAAGATGCATTGGGAAACTGGGCATTAACATGGGGTCCGATATTGCTTATTGTGTTAATTGCAATCGTGATAATTGGCTATGTGATGTTTTTGGGTTATAGAGCTCAAGCTCAAAAGTGATTGAAATTATTTATTCATTAATCGTTTTACTTACTTACATTTTTTATTTTCAGAAAAATAAAAAAATTGTTAAAAAGCTAAGCAAATATCTCACAAAATATTAAATTTATGGTTTTTTGGATTTTTAGAAAGAAAGATAAAAATGAAGAAATTTTAAAAGAATTGCAAAGATTAAATTCAAACTTTGAACAATTGAACAATCAACTGAGCAAAATATTAGAGCAATTTAATATTATCGCTAAAAAAAACGATATTGAAATTATAAAAAATTTAATTGAAAATTTGAAAATAAACGAAAATTTTGAATTAATAAAAAATGCAATAAACAGTTTATCTGAAAATTTAAAAACAAAACAAATTGCAAAGGAAATTGTAAAAACTGTATATAGTGAAAATATAAAAAATAGAATTTTAGACATGCTAAAAGTAAGAGCACTATCATTTAGCGATTTAGAAAAAACATTGAAAATTTCGAGTAAAACATTAAGCAAATATTTAAAGCACTTAATAAATGAAAGAAAAATAAAAGTGCAGAAAAGCGGCAAGAAAAAAATTTACTATTTAGCATAGCTTTACTTTACTCTTTACTTTACTAGGTAAAGTGAAAAGTGGTAAAGGGAAAGTAATCAAAAATTAAGGCTATTTATCAATTTGACACAATTTTTGAAAAAACAACTTTACCTGTAAAGTGATATAGCTTTACTTTACTAGGTAAAGGAAAGTCGTGATTGCTTTATTGTAAAGTAAAGAGGAAATTATCGAAGAAAACTTCGAAGAGGCAATTTTTTACACGTACGAGGAAATTTCGTCGAGAAACTAATGATTACTTTATCTGTTTCCTGTTTCCTTTCCGAGGAAACAAGTAAACAAACGGGTCGAAGCATTAGCCGTTTAATATTTTTTGAATTTTATTTAAGCAATCGGCACAAATATCATAACCATTTAAAGTTTTTGTTGCTACAGTGAATTTTTTACAAAAATAACAATCAGTACTGATTGATGTATAATCCTTTTGCTTTATGAGTTTGCTTAAATCAATGTTCTCAATTTGCTTTTTAAATTTTAGCCACAAATAAATAACTTTCCCTTTGCTTATAATTCTTTCAACTTGCCATTTCAAATTTGAAATAATTTTCCAAAATACAATCTCCATAAATTTTCGAATCTTCTTTTTAATAATGTACCTAAAGATCCATAATCATAAAATCCGGATTTTCCTCCATATATTTCTCCAGATTCGTAAAAGAATCCTTTTTCCTTTGCAAATTTAATTAAACTATTAATATCCATTTTTTCAATATTTTTATATTTTTTTATAAATTTATTCCAATGGAAATTGAATTGATACCAATTGGCGGATA
>JAGDWU010000101.1 GCA_023256115.1 Candidatus Aenigmatarchaeota archaeon
ATTCGTTTTTATCCTGCTTTATCTTTTGGTGTATATTTGCCAAAAAATGAAATTTTTGGAAATGATATTGAAAACTTTAAAATTTTTATAATAAAAACAGAAAACATAGAACAAATAATAAAAATTGTTCCTTTAAATTTGCAAGATAGAATATTCTTAATAACACCAAACGACTTTATTTTAGACTATTCCCAATCTATAAAAATAGGTAATAAAAAATATTTTGGTAAATGGGTTGAAATATTTATAAATGTAAGCTCGCTAGAAAATCAAAACCTTTTTCTAAAAATAATTTCATATTCAAAAGATTATAAAGAGCTAAAAGTACTACAAGAAAAAACAATAGAAATAAAAATAAATTATCAAAAAAATGAAACAACTGAAAAAATAATTTCTGAAGAAGTTACCAATAAAACAGAAAATAAACAAAAAGATTTTAATACAATTTTATACATTGCAATAATAGTTTTAATTGTACTTATAGTTAGAAAAATTTTCAAAACTATTTAATAAGTTTGTAAAGCTTTAGCTATATAATCTTTTCAATATATATATTTTACTTTTTTGCTTTTTGGGTTTAGGAATGTAAAGAATAATTACGATTATTAGCAAAATTAAAACCAAATAATATAAATAATTTTCTTTTGGAAACGAAAGCATTGGCAAATTAAATAAACCGGTTATTTCTGTTTTTTCTTCTTTCTCTATAACTGGTTTTGCTTTTTTGGTAAATATTATACTTTTTTCAGCTATTTTTTGATTATTATACTAAATTGAAAATGTAACTAATTTATTAGAAAAATTTTTATCCACAAATATATTTGCATTTAATCTTTCTTTTTCATTAATACCCAAAAAATTAATTACATTATTAATTAAATTGGCCTCAATTCCAGCAATTTCAATTTTCAAATTTTCTAAATCTTTTTGGCCTATGTTTGCTATTTCAATTATAATTGTATTATTACCTTCTTCTAATTCGGTCTTATCAACATCAATTTTTACTTCTATTTTTGGTTTAACTTCAATTTCTTTTTCTACACTAACTAATTCAAAAAATTCTTTTTTAGCAATTATTTTAATTTTATATTTACCTTCTTTCTCAATCCCATCTAAAACAAGCTCAAATAAACCATTATCATTTGTTTCTACTGTTTTAACTAAAGTATTATTAATATAAATTTTTAATTCGGCTTTTGTTCCTTTATCATCTTCAACACTTTTAACATACCCTCTAATAATTATTGGTTCATTTAACCAATAAGCGTTTTTTGAAGTTGAAAAATCTAAATATAAGCTCTTTTTATAAACTAATGCAAATGCTGAAAGGCTTGTTGTTTCAAATGTTATAATGTTTCTAACTTTATTTTGAATAAAATTTATTTCATACCATTTACCTAAGCAAGTGTTTTTATTCATGTTATATTCATCGCATTTTAATACAATTAATTTATCTTCATCCTCAACTACAGTATCGCTATATTCAAATGTTACTTTGGCCTTTTCAAAGCTCAAATCTGTTTGTATGTTAAATGCAATAATAAATTTTAAATCTTTGGGCTCTATTAAATTTATTTTTATTAAATCTTCCCAATTATCTACTTTTGCATTTATAAACTCTATCTTAAAATTTTTTGCATAAATTGAAAAATTTAAAGTTCCAGGGAAATAAATAAATGAATAATTACCATATTTATCAGTTTTTATTGTTTCCTTACCAAAAATAATGTTTGCCTCTAAATTTAAATTTCCGCTTGCTACTTTTCCAAGCTTAATAAAAACATTTTTTATTTCTTGATATTTTTTCAAATATGTAAACTTTATTTTAAATAAATGTATTTTGCCTTCTTCTAAATTTGTTAAATTAAGATAAATGCAATCCTCATCACAATAACTAAATTTTAATGGTGGCTCAATTTCAATTTCAATATCTTTATAATTTATTTTTTCATCTTTAAAAAATGCTTGAAAATTTATTTTTAATATTTCGTCCTTTAAATAAATCTTATCTTCATAACTTATGGTTACATTAAATGGTTTTTTAATTTCAATAATTTTTGAAGTTTCAAATGTTCTATTGTTATACCTTGCAACAATTTTAAAATTTTTTTCCCCAATTACACTTGGATAAAAATAAAGGTAGTAAATTTTATTTTGTGGTTGTAGTACTAGTTTGTAATCAGTTATTTTTTCATTTTCTAAATAAAATTCAAAAATATCAAACAATTGCTGAATAGTATCATCAATAGAAAAAATAAATGATATATATGATTCTTCGTTATTATAAGCTTTATAATCTAATATCTTAAAATCCAATGTATGTAAATGAATTGCTAAACTACTAGTATTTTTTAAGCCATTAAAAAAACAATTTATTTCTATATCTATTTGAGTTGTTTTATAAAAATCTTGAGAAATTTGTAAAGATGTTTTGTTTTCAAAAAGATTTGGGAAATTTAACCAAATTATACTTCCATCACTTCTTCTTAAAAATCCTTCTACTTTTTCTCCATCGCACTTGACTTCTATAGTTATATTATCACCATAAAAAATAAAGTCAGAACCTAACTGATTGCGATATTTAATTTCAAAATCTGCTTTTATAACATTTGCAAATAAAATGAAGTATATAAAGAAGAATAAAATTAATAATTTTCTCATAGTTTAAAAAATGATTTAATTGTTAAGAAAATATTTGAAAAAACGTTTTTTTCCTTATATTCAAATCCTATTAATCCTGCTACAAATTTTCTAATTTCTTTAGAAAATTTTGAATTAGGATAAAGATAAACAAATGGAACTCCAGAATAAAATGATTCTTCTATTTTATTTTCATTAGGTAAGACTAAAACTATTGGCAAACCACAAACTTCATGAATTTCATTTATTTTTATTGGCTTTCTTTTATCATACTTATTTACAATAATTCCATTTACTTTTATTTTCTTTTCTTTTAAAAAAGAAATTAAATTCATCAAAGCATTCACAGAATTTAGCTCTTGCGTTGTTATTAAATAAATTTCATCACAAATTGAAAATAAATATTCATTTAAAGTTGGAAGAGAATCAATTATTATAAATTCTCTTGGAGATAAGAAAAATAAATATTGTAAATTTTCTCTATTAATTGTAGCATTTCCAAAAGAAATGAATTCTATTCCAAAAGGTGATTTATAAACTACTTCATTTATTGTTTTTATCCCATTTATAACATCATTATAAGTTAGCAAATTTTGATAATAGCCCAAACTGATTGCAATAGTATTATTAACGTCAAAATCAGCTATCAAAACTGATTTTCCAAATTCTCTTAAACAAGCTGCAATATTTAAAGCAACTGTAGTTTTTCCTACTCCACCCTTTAAAGAGAATATTCCTATTATTTTCATAAAAAATTAGTAAAAGAAAGTATTAACCAGATACTTTACCTTGTGCATATACTACTAATGTTCCAGTATATTGAGCTGCGGGTATACCAAAAGGTATTACAGCTTTAATTCTAGCATTTATATAGCTTCCTGGGGCCAAATTAGTTACTAGCAAAGTTCCGTATTGAGGCGAAACTACATTTGGATCTAACCCAGCATTCCAATAATACATTTCTAAACTATTACCTTCAATGTTTATTCTAAATGCACTGTTAACTATTATAGGATCTGGATGTGTAGTTAATTTAAGATATCCATAAGCTCCTGTTCCTGGGTTTGGATTTGTAAAAGTTGTTCCAGTTAAACTTCTAAAATCGGTTGTTCCTGTTTTGGTGGCTGTTCTTGGAGCTTGAGAAATATATAAAGTTCCACTTGTATAGTTTACAACAACTTCATTATTTTTAACAAATATGTACCATTCCTGACCTCCATCACTAGCATTTACAGTTCTTAAAATATAAAATTGACATTTAGTAGGATCCCAATTCCAAGGATCATTACAACCGCTAGGCGGAATTAAATAATTTGGTGGTGTTGTATTAACCAATCTATAAATTACATATTTATATTGATTTAAATCACTTTGATTAGCAACTAATATAAACTTATCAACTTCACTGCTTGCATTTAACCAAACTCTATCTAAATTAACGCTTCCTATATTTTCAATTTGAAAATCTGCAGTTCCTGCTTCTTGTCCTGGATAGCCGCTAAATGAAAACGCGTCTGGCGCTATATCAACCATA
>JAGDWU010000087.1:0-2959 GCA_023256115.1 Candidatus Aenigmatarchaeota archaeon
TTGGTTATATAGATTTTGCAATTCAATATAATAGTCCGAGACAAGTTTCCCAGCTTATACAAAGAATCGGAAGAGCAAAACATAAAATTAGCGAAGTTTCAAGAGGTTTAATAATTTGTGATAATTTTGAGGATTTTGAAGAATCTAAAAATATTTTAAAAAAATTATCTGAAAATTACTTGGAAAAACAAAAAGTATTTGAAAATTGTTTAGATGTTTTAGCTTTGAATATTTTAGGCTTACTTTTAGAATATAAAAGGATGAAAATAAATGAAATTTATAAAATAGTAAAAGAAGTAGAAGTTTATAAAAATTTGAGTGAAAAAGATTTTAAAGATTTAATTAAATTTTTGGCTTCTCATAAATTGATTTTTTTAGATGGCGATTTAATAAAAATAAGCAAAAAAGGGTTAAAAGTTTATTTTGATAATTTATCTTTAATTCCCGATACAAAACAATATGCTATAATAGACATCACTGAAAATAAAAAAATTGGAACATTAGATGAAAGTTTTGTTAAAACAGAGTTGGAAATAGGAAGCAACATTTTAATTAAAGGCGAAATATGGGAGGTTTTGAATATAGATGAAGAAAAAATTGAGGTTTGTCCAAGCAAAAAAAGAGAGGCAATAATTCCGTACTGGGAAGGAGAATTATTGCCAGTTGCTTTCGAAATAGCAAAAGAAATGAAATATGAGAAAAAAATTGAAGTTTTTCCTTTTGATGATAAATTTTGTTATGTTTTAATTTTTCCTTTTGGAAATAAAGTAAATTTAACAATTCAATTAGCATTATACGCTTTAATAGGTAGTAGAATAGAAAAATTTTTTATTAAAAGTGATGCATATAGAATATTTATTTTTCTTCCTTTTAGAAATGATGAACTAATTTTAAACTCTTTAAATTCTTTGAGTGAAGAAAATATAGAGGAAATAATAAAAATAAGTTTAAAAAACACAAAATTGTTTGAATACAAATTCTTACATGTTGCAAAAAGATTTGGAATTATAAAAAAAGATTCAAAAATAACAAAAAGCATTTTAAAAATATTAATAGAAAATTATAAAAACGATGTAATTGGAAAAGAAACAGTCAATGAAATAATACAAGAAAAATTAGATCTGGAAAATGCTAAAAAGGTTTTGAATGAAATAAAAAATTTAAAAATTGAATTTAGAAATAAACCAAGTAAAATAGCTGAAATTGGGTTAAGAAAATTATTTTTCTTTAGAGAAGAGCCTAGCGAATTATTGCCGCAAATTATAAATAAAGTTAAAGAAAGAATTTTAAACAAAAGAATTGTTTTGGCTTGTTTGAATTGCGGTTTTTATGATGAATATATAGTTAAAAATTTAAGTGAAGAAATAGTTTGTGAAAAATGTAAAAGCAAATTGGTAACATTAATAAAAACTTTTAAGGATTTAAAATTGTCAATAATAAACAAAAAGTTGAAAGGGTTAAAATTAACAAAAGAAGAATCTAAAGAATATGATAAATTATTTAGAATTGCCGAGCTAATAATGGAGCATGGAAAATATGCAATAATAGCTTTAAGCGGAATTGGAATTGGAATAAAAGCAGCAATAGAAATATTAAGGGAAAAAGAAAGAATATTTGAAAAAATATATGAAAAAGAAAAAGAATTTATAAAGAGAAAAAGGTTTATGGCAACAAAATGATGTGATATCTAGCTTTTTTCCTTTAAATATATTTACAAAAACATTTTTAAGTTCACATTCTTTAATTTTTCATTAAGAAACGATATTTATGTCTCTAAAAAACTTTAAGATACTCAAATCTGTATATATCCTCTCGATAGAAACTCAGAAATTCTAGTAACTGGATGGTTAGAGATATATTGCAGGTTTTTTTCATCGTTCATATTATATGTATATTCTGATCTCCTGTAAATATCGTAAGTAATAAGTTTATTTTTACTTGGATCAAAACCTAATATTACTTGAGGTACTGGTACAGCGATATTTCCAACTTTTTGTAAAGTAATTACTGTATACATAGAATCTGGTATAGAATCTGGATGTATAAAAAATATAGAATTCCATTTATTAACATCACTTATTATATTCCGAAAATTAGATGTTAAATAATCCCTAGCTAATGCTAGGATGTTAGGTCTATTGTTATCTGCTGCAGATCTCCACGTTGAATCTGATATTCTCAGATCCTTAACCATCTCATCATAAAAATCTGTTGAATATCTAATGAACATATTTTTTGAAATATACAGTCTATTTAGATATGCATATGGGAAGTCATTACCCAGAACTTTTGGAGAAATGTTAACATTATATTTATTCTTCAAAAGATTTAGTAAGAAGCTATATCCACCAATATTATCAAAACCTATATATATGGTGACTTGTTTAGGAAAAGGGGATTCATACACCTTAAATCCAAATATCAATCCAGCGGATATAGCGTTAATAAAAGCTGGATCTGTTAGTACCTTATAAATTGTATCATCGAGATAACTATGTACCTTTATACCTGGATATGGACTACTATTATACTCCCTAACTATCTCAAAATGATCGACGGACGGATTATACAAAATATCGTTTAAATTTAGAGCACCTTCAAAGAATAAAGCATCTTTGTAGAATTCTTCTAATAAGTCGTATAAATCCGAACGTTTGTTGCCTAAGTTATTCCTTGTCATAACTAACATTTACGTTGACAAGTCTTAAAGTTTTTCTTAGTTACTAATATTGATAACAATTATTTTTAATAACATTACTTTGGAAGAAGAATTAAGCAGTAGCTATTCGATTAATGCATTGAAAAATTGATAATGAACCGAACTCCAGAATTTTTATAAAATTAAATTGAATGATTCAATCCTTAAAGAATATATGAATAAGATGCGATGATCGTTTAAAGTTGTATTTAAATAAAAGCCGTAATAGAAATATTATAAGAGAAAAATCCTGAAAAATTT
>JAGDWU010000087.1:2969-4102 GCA_023256115.1 Candidatus Aenigmatarchaeota archaeon
TGTAATCTGAAAAAGAGAAAAAATTTATAAAAAGAAAAAGGTTTATAGCAGTTAAGTAACTATACTTTAATAACCTTCCCAAATCTTCCGATATTTAACTGTTTTTTTCCTTTGAATATGTTAACAAAAGCATTTTTTAGCTCATATTCTTGACCAAGCTCCAATTCATCTATTTTATCGTCATAGGCAACTAGCGTTATTTTTCCTGTTTCGTCTTCGACTTCAAACTCAGCTAGCCTTCCTGTTTTTATTTTCTTTTCTATTACTTTTTTTACTATCTTTACTTTTATATCAACGCTTTTCATTCCAGGTTTCAGATCTTTTATTTGCATGCCAATAAATATATTATACTTAAATATTTAAGCCTTACAAACTAAAATTGCATGATCTTTTTGGTAAGGATCTAATTTTACAATTTCTAACACTTCATAATACTCTTCAATTTCTTTTTTTGCTTGTTTATAAATTTCGTTAGGATTTTTCGTAACATCAATACTTCTTGATTTTATAGCAATCATTCCATAACCTTTTTCTTTTAAAAATTTTTTACAATTTTCTAAAAACACTCTAACTTCATCTGGCTGAGCAATATCGCAATAAACAACATCAACTTTTTCAACTAAATGCTCATATTGTTCAATTTTTCTTGCATCTGCCAAAATTGGAACTATATTTTTTCTTTTTTCTGCAATTAAAATTAAATCTTTTAACGGAATTTCACTAATTTCAATTCCATATATTATTCCATTTTTAATTATATCACTAAAATGCGATGCAGTAGTTCCGCTAGCAATTCCTAAATATAATATTTTAGAACCTTCTTTAATTGGAAAATTTTCTAATCCATTTTTTATTGCAGCAGCTGGCTTACTTCTAAATTCATCCCAAATTCTGTATTCTATATTTCCAATTTTAACTAATTGCTCTCCATAAACTTTTTCGCCAGGAACCAAATTTATTGTTGCTAATTTGTTATCTATTTTATAAACTCCATCAAACTTAGTCTTTTTTACTTTCATAAATTTCTTTTATTCTTTCTTCTATTTTTTTTCTATTTTTTCTTCTATTTCTTCTTCCAAATCAGTTAAAATTTTTTCAATCTTATTTTCTTTAAGAAGCAAAAGACTCTTTTT
>JAGDWU010000070.1 GCA_023256115.1 Candidatus Aenigmatarchaeota archaeon
CATAATATATGTCTATAAGATACTCGCGTGCTTCATATCTACCACTATACTTATTCTTTTTCCACTCTCTTTCGTACTTTTTTCCAAACTTTACATTAGAAACTATTATCACAGGCATTTTAGTTCACTATAATTTTAATTTTTCTTATCCTTTTAAAGTAGAATATCTTTTTAATATCCATTAATAATAATTGGAAGCAAATATTTGATATTTTATTAATTAAAATTATTTAATGTTAAAATCTATATCTCAATCTTTATCGTTCTTAATTATAGCTATTCTCTCCATAGTTTTAATAGGTGGAATAGCTTTTTTAATTTTTTCCTTAAGTAAAGTAAAAACATTAGAAATATTAAATGTTGAAGTAGATTGTTCAACTTCAAAAATCTTTATAGATTTTATAGTAAGAGCTACCGAAGAAATAAAAAAAGATAATATAAAAGTATTTGTTGAAAATTATCAATATCCTTTTCAATTAGAACCAAATGTTTTAGCTCCTCATTCTTATGGTAAAATTACTATAGATTTTTTACCTCCATCAGTTGAAAAAATAGATTTCTGGATAAGAATATTTGTTGATGGTACAAAAATAGAAAGACCATTTAAGTTTGCTTGTGGTTCTGTTGTATCAATTCAAAAACAAAGAGCCAATTTAACTTTTGTAGCTTTTTCTTCGCCGCATTGGGTTGTTTTTAGTTATATTTTTGGAGATTATTATTTGTATGCTTCTAATAATGGAGATTTAATTGCTGAGCAAGGGCCATATATCGGAAAAGTGCCAATATATGAAAATACTAATAGTTTTACGATTCAAACTTCATGGAGCAGCTGGGAAAATAGACCTATAAATTCACCAATTATTATCTTTAAAAATCCAAATCCTAAAGATACTTGGATATTTAATTGGACAGATCCTCATGGAACATTTTTATTTAAGTTAAATCCAGTAGAGAATGCGATTGAAGACATGCTAATTTTTTGGGAAGATCTTTTTAATCCTTTCAATCCCCCAAGCAGAGTAGACGATTGGAAAGATCATGTAGTAAGAGTTACTTTAATTCCGCCAAATACTTATAGGCTTGCTGTTTTCATTGCAAAAGGTGGTTATAAACATCAATTTTATGTTTCAACTTTAAATCAAAATCCATTAGAAGGGACTTTAGCTTATGAAAAACCTTATGGAGCATGGTGGGGTAATAAAGTTGGAGATTATTGGGAAGAATACAAAGTTTATTCCATAAACGTTTCCTAATTTTTAATTCAAAAATGTAACTTTTTATGGAAAAAATTTCAGAAATTCAAAAGATTTGCTTAAGAAGAGCAATTGTATTTCCTACAGCAGAAATTTATGGCGGAATTTCTGGTTTTTTTGATTATGGGGAAATAGGTAAAAAAATAAAAGATAAAATAATAGCAGAATTGAAAAAATTTTTTAAAGAAGAAAATTTTATAGAAATTGAAGGTAGCATAATATTACCAAAAGAAGTTTTCAAAGCTAGCGGCCATTTAGATAGTTTTGTTGATCCAATAGTTAAATGTAAAAATTGTAATAGCTATTTTAGAGCAGATCATCTAATTGAAGAAAAGTTAAAAATAAAAGTTGAAGGAAAATCAATAGAAGAAATTGATAGAATAATAAAAGAAAATAAAATTAAATGCCCAAATTGTAATTCTGAATTGGAAAATGTTAAAGAATTTAATTTAATGTTTAAATTAACAGTTGGTGCTGAAAATGAAGCATATTTAAGGCCGGAAACTGCTCAAAACATTTTTATTGATTTTAAAAGAATTTATTTTGGTTATGGAGCTAAATTGCCATTTGCTATAATGCAAGTTGGTTATTCTTTTAGAAATGAAATTTCCCCAAGACAATTTTTAATTAGATTAAGAGCATTTACTCAATTTGAAATTGAAATGTTTTTTGATCCAAAAAATGAAAATTGTCCAATAGAAAAATATTTAGATGTTGAATTACCAATATTAACAAGAGAAGCACAAAGAAAAAATAGCGAAGAAATAAAATGGATTAAAGTTAGAGAATTGTTAGAAAATAAAATTATAAAATCGAAATGGCAAGCATATTTTTTAGCAAAGGAATTTATATTTTTTACTCAAGTTTTAAAGATTGATAAAAATAAACTAAGGTTTAGACATGTGTTAGAAGAAGAAACACCATTTTATTCAGCTGGAAATTTTGATTTAGAATATTATTTTGATGATTTTGGTTGGAAAGAAATAGTTGGAAATGCTTATAGAACAGATTATGATTTAAAAGTTCATATGCAACACTCAAAAGAAGATTTAAAAGTTGAAAATATTATTGCACATGTTGCAGAACCATCTTTTGGAATAGATAGAATATTTCTTGCTTTATTAAATGAGCATTTTAAAATTGATAGAAAATATTTTGCATTTCCTTATAAATTAGCTCCTTATTATGTTGCAGTTTTTCCGCTAGTTTCAAATAAAGAAGAAATAGTTAAAAAAGCAAGAGAAGTTTATGAAATGTTAAGAAAAGAATTTTTTGATGATGTTATTTACGATGAAGGATTTATTGGAAAATTGTATGCAAAAGCAGATGAAATTGGAATTCCATTATGCATTACAATTGATTATCAAACATTAAATGATAATAGCGTTACAATAAGGTTTAGAGATACAAAAGAACAAATAAGAGTTAGCATAAGCGAGCTAATAAATAAAATAAAAGAAATAATTTTTTCTAATTAATGATCGAAATAGATGGAAGCTATTTAGAAGGAGGCGGGCAAATATTAAGAACATCAATAGCATTATCTTGCATTTTAAAAAAACCATTTAGAATTTATAATATAAGAAAAAATAGGCCAGAACCTGGATTAAAAGCTCAGCATTTAACTTGCGTTTTAGTTGCAAAAGAATTTTTTAATGCAAAAGTAGAAGGTGCAAAAATTGGTTCAACAGAATTAACTTTTATTCCTAATGATCCAGAGATACCAGAATTTAAAGAAATAAATATTGGAACAGCTGGTAGCATTTCATTGTTATTACAATGCATTTTACCAGCATTATTATTTGCAAAACAAACTAAGCTAAGAATAATTGGCGGAACTTCTGGTTTGCATGCTCCAACAATAGAATATTTTGAATTAGTTAAAATTTGGTATTTGAAGAAAATTGGAATTAATTTAGAAATTGAAGTTGAAAAGCAAGGATTTTATCCTAGAGGCAATGGAATAGTTAATGTTAAAATTTTTCCAGTTAAAAGTTTAAGTGGTTTAGAATTAATTGAGCAAGGAAAATTAGAAAAAATAATTGGAAAAAGCATTGTAGGTTCGTTGCCAATAGATATTGCAAAAAGACAAGCTAAAGCTGCTAAAAATTATTTAGAAAAGTTTAATGTTGAAATAAATATAGAAGAAAAGGAATATAAAACTTTAAGTCCAGGAACTTCTATTACTTTAGCTGCAATATTTGAAAATTGTGTTTTGGGAAGTGATGCATTAGGCGAAAAAGGGAAACCAGCTGAAAAAGTTGGATTGGAAGCTGCTATTGAATTAGAAAAATCTATTAATTCAAAAGCGTGCTTTGATAAATATATGAGCGACCAAATTTTAATTTATTTGGCTTTAGCAAAACATTTTTTTAATCAAAAATCAAAAATTAAAGTTGAGGAATTAACAAATCATGCAAAAACAAATATTTATACAATAGAAAAATTTTTAGGAAAAATATTTGAAATAGAAGGAAATATAATAAAAGTTCAATAGCAAAAAATTAATTCAATTCCAAATTTTTCTCCAATTTCTTTTATTTCTCTTTTTAATTTAAAGTAATAATCACTTTTTTCAAAAAATATTTTTTTCCATTTTTCTAAAATTTCTGGATAATTTTTTAATCCTTTTTCTAACCTTTCCCAAATTCCTGGTTTTAATCTTAATTTATCTATAAAAACTTTTTTTATTCCAATTTCTTTCATTGTTTTAAAATAATTTTCTAAATCTAAATCTGAAATATAAGGTAAAATAGGTCCGAAAAAAGAGCTCACAGAAATCGAATTTTCAATAAGATTTTTAGCTGCTTCTAATCCGCTTTTTATGCTTGATGCAAAA
>JAGDWU010000072.1 GCA_023256115.1 Candidatus Aenigmatarchaeota archaeon
ATATGCAAAGTATTTATTTGCTAAAATTGGAAAAGTCGTTATTCCAATAATTGCTAGCGAATTTGAAAACTTTAAAAATTTAATTAATAAAAACGATTTAGTAATTGCTGTTTCTCAAAGTGGTGAAACAGCAGATGTTTTAAATGCAGTAAAAGATTTGTAAATCTTTTCTATAGTTAATAATCCTATATCTACGTTAGCAAAAATTAGTAATTGCTTTTTATGTCTAAATGCTGGTTTTGAATTTGCGGTTGCAGCAACCAAAACTTTTGTTGCTCAAATTTTATTATTTTATTATTTAGCTTCTAAACTTTCTTATTTGAATTATAATGCAAATTTAATCCAAGAGTTCGCTCTAGATTTAACAGCAAGAAGTAGAAGAGAATTTATTTCAAAAGTTGCAGATAAAATAAAAGATGCTAAAAATATATTTTTAATCGGAAGAGACTTAAATTATGTTACTGCATTAGAAGGGGCATTAAAATTAAAAGAAATTTGTTATATTCATGCAGAAGCATTTGCTGGCGGCGAATTAAAACATGGATCATTAGCATTAATTGAAGAAAATGTCCCAGTTATAGTTTTTGCTGACAATAAAACAAAAGAAAAAATTTTATCTAATGCATCAGAAGTAAAAGCTAGAAATGCCTTTGTTATAGGAATAGCACCATTTAATTCAGAATTATTTGATATTTGGATTAAAGTTCCAGAAGCAAAATTATTAAATCCTGCAATTCAAATTATTCCAATTCAATTATTAACATATGAAATTGCGGTTAAAAAAGAATTGAATCCTGATAAACCAAGAAACTTAGCAAAAAGCATTACTGTTGTTTAACATCTTTTCCAATAGCTTCTTCTATTAATTTTTTAATCTCTTCAATTTTTAAACCAAAATATTTTTCAAAATTTGGAGAAATAAAAATCAATTTTGTTTTTCCACTTTTTTTTGAAATTATTAATCCTTTCTTTTCCAATTTTTTTATATGTTCATAAGCTTTATTCCCTTGAATTTTTATTATTTCACTTTGCTTTATCGGAGATTTGTAAACTATTAAAGCCAAAGTTTTTAGTGCTCCAATACTTAAATCTTTAAATGCTGAAAATTTTGATGCATAATTTAAAAATTCTGGTTTAACGCGCATTTCATAAAATCCATTTATTTCAATTATTTCAATTGCGGAATTTCTATTTTTATATTCCTCTATTAGCACATCTAAAGCTTCTTTTACTTTATTTTCATCTTCATTTAATTCTTTTGCAATTTCCTTTAAACTTAATGCTCTTCCAGCAACAAATAAAATGCTCTCTATTTTCTTTTTTAAATCTTCCATAATTTATGATTAAAGAGGCTGTAATTTTGGCTGCTGGCGAAGGGAAAAGATTAAAAGAATCATTGCCAGATAATTTAAAAGATTTACCAAAACCTTTAGTTCAGGTTGATGGAAAACCAATAATTAAATATATTATTGATGGAATTAAAGATTATGTTAACAAAATTGTTATAGTTATAAATCCTAGTAAAGAAAAATATTTTGAAAAAATAAAAGATGAAAAAATTTATTTTGTTTATCAAGACAAACCATTAGGAACTGCACATGCTTTATATTGTGCAAAAGATTTAATAAAAGATGAGTTATTTTTAGTTGCGATGGGAGATGATATAATAATTGATGATTTTGAAGAAATTTTAAAAATTAATTATCCATGCGTTTTTGGTTATGAAGTTGAAGATGTAAGCAATTTTGGTGCTTTAATAGTTAAAGATGATAAGCTAGAAAGAATTGCAGAAAAAGAGTTTAGCGGAAAAGGAATTGCAAATACTGGCTTATATGTTATGCATAAAAAATTTTTTGAAATCTTTAATCAAATTCCTATTTCGAGCAAAGGCGAATATTATTTAACAGAAGCACCAAGAATATTAAAAAATTATGGAATTGAATTTTTTGTTAAAAAAGTTAAATTTTGGTTTCCTATTAATAATTATAGCGAATTGCAAAAAGCTGAAAAAATGATAAAAAAAATTAAAAAAATTTTATTGTGAGATATATACTTTTAATAAAATTAAATAAAAATAAAAATATTAAAATTGGAAAAATTGGTAAAATAAAATTTTTAAGAGGTTATTATTTATATGTCGGATCTGCAAAAAATTTAAAAAGAATCGAAAGACATTTTTATAAAAACAAAAAGTTAAAATGGCATATAGATTATTTAACAACAAAAAAATATGTAAATGTTCTACAAGCTTATATTTTTAATAAGGAAGAAAGCGAACTAGCTAAATTTCTTGGAAAATATTTCAAATCAATAAAAAAATTTGGAGCAAGCGATGATAAAATTTGTAATTCTCATTTATTCATTTATGATATTAAATAAGTTTGACCCTTGGAATTCAAAATTATGCACTTGCCCATTTAAATTATCTTTAAATCCTTATACAGGCTGTTCTCATAATTGCGTTTACTGCTATGCTTCAAGTTATATTAAAAACTTCTTTAATCCAAGGCCAAAGAGAAATTTGATTGAAAAATTAAAAAGAGAGGCTAAAAAATTAAATGGACAAATAATTTCAATTTCAAATTCTTCTGATCCATATCAGCATTTAGAAGAAAAGTTAAAGTTAACAAGAAAATGCTTAGAAATTTTAAAAAATTATAATTGCAAAATTCAAATAATTACAAAATCTAATTTAGTTTTGAGAGATATTGATATCTTAAAAGAAATGAATGCAATGGTTTCAATAACAATAACAACTATAAACAATGAAATAGCAAAAAAATTAGAACCAAATGCTCCAAAACCAAATGAAAGAATAGATGCTGTAAAAGAGTTAATAGAAAATAAAATTCCAGTTTCAGTAAGAATAGATCCGATAATTCCATTTTTAAATGATGAGCAAGAAGATTTGATAAAAGAATTGGCAAAAATTGGAGTAAAGCATATAACTAGTTCTACTTATAAAGTAAGAGAAGATAATTGGAAAAGATTTGAGCAAGCATTTCCAGAAATTGCAGAAAAGTTGAAAGAATTATATTTCGAAAAAGGAGAAAAGATTTCAAATTATTATTATTTGCCAAAAGATTTAAGGTTAAAAATTATGTTGAAAATGAAAAAATTAACTAATAAGTACAATATTAGTTTTGCTTGTTGTAGGGAAGGGTTTAAAATAAATGATAACACTTGCGACGGAAGCTGGTTATTAAATTCTTTCAATTTTTTCCAATCCAAAAATGTAAAAAATCTTTTCCAATATATCAATACATAACTCAACTAACCATAATCTAAATAATTTTTCATTTTCACTAGCTTGCAATACTGGACATTTTTCGTAAAATTCGTTTATTACAAAGCACAAATTTACTAAATAGTCAGCCAATTGAGTTAAATTTAAAGTTTTGCAAGAATTTTCAATAACAATTGGATATTTTAGCAATAAATTTAATACATTTTTTTCATTTTCATTTAATTCCTTTTTTATTACTTTTCCTTTCTCTTTTGCTTTTTCTAAAATATTTTTTAATCTTGCATAAGTATAAAGCAAATAAATTGCAGTTCCTTGCTCATATTTTAGTACTTCTTCAAAATCAAATTTAATTAATGTTTTAGGATTTTTTCTTTCTAATTCCCATCTAATAACAGAAACTGCAATTTTTTTAGCTTTTTCTTTATCGTAATTCCTTTTTACAATTTCGTTTGTTAATGCTTCTAACAAATCATCAGCATTAACATATATTCCTTTTCTTCCACTCATATGAACAATTTCACTTTCTATTTTATAATTTGGAAATAATTTTTCTACAGTATTTTTAGTTAAAGTAACTATTTCATATGCATAATGAATATATTCAACATCTTTCCCCTTTTCTCTTGCAATTTTTTCAACAATTTCTTTTACAACTTTTTGTTCTAGGCTTTGTCTTACATCAATAACATTTATACTTTTTTTAGCTTCAGGAAAATTAAATTCTACTTCTTTTTTTTCGCTAGTTGAGTAAATTATTTTTGAATTTTCTTTTTTAAATATTTTATAATAAAAGTCAAAATCTATTAATCTGTGCTTCCATAACGCATA
>JAGDWU010000049.1 GCA_023256115.1 Candidatus Aenigmatarchaeota archaeon
TATTAACCCCAAGCCAGTGAATATAAGCTGTGAACCAGCTATTACTTCGCCTGTGGCATACATGTACAATCCTAGAGCTATTAATGCTACTCCGCTCCAAAAAGTTTTACTCTTGTATAGTGGTTTCACTTCTTGATTGTTTCCCGCCATAATAATATTCAAAATTTTAAATATTTTATGGATGAAAAAAATCCAAAAAATAATGATAATGATTTAGATAACATAATTTTGGCATTTAAACTTGAATTATTTAAAGAATTATCAACAATAAAAGAAAGGATAGCAAAATTAGAAGTACAAGTAAAAAATCATAACAGATTGATTTACGTTGTAATTGGATTATTGTGTAGCATATTGTTAAAACTATTATTTTTTTAGCGAAATGCTTTTAAACTTTATGCACATTATAGTATATTATGGTCAGGAAAGGTAATAATATGTTTAATATTCAGAAAAAAACATGCTTAAATAAGGAACAAGCTGAGTTTTTAGAAAACTTAGCAAAAAAACTGGGACTAACAGAATCATCTACTTTAAGGCTAATAATTGAAATTTATAGAAGGCAAGGTGAACAATATACATTAGAAACAATTAGCAAATTTATAAGCCAAAAAAAACAATAAAAAAAAGCAATGGAAAAAGTTTATAAAATTAAGCTAACAGAAAGGGAATTAGAAGTATTAAGCAAATGTTTGGATATGGTTATTGCATTATTAGATGAAATTGTTATAGAACTAATTGATACAGAAAATTATAATGGAGCAGAAAAATATTTAGATTTTGAGTCCGAATTAACAAAGTTAAGAGATAAATTATTTGAAATAAAAGTAAATCAAAATTATGGATAGAATTCCAACAAAAATTAAATTTTTAGACCCTGAGCTAGGAGTTGAAACAATTTTTTATTTAGTTGATTATGATGAAAAAACAGCAAGATATGCAAGTTCATTAACAGGAAGAATAATAGTTTTATATCGATATGGATTGGAAAAATTTGCTGTAGAATAATTATGCCATTAAAAGGTTTACAACCTTTACCAATAACACAAGCAAAATTTAGACATTTTAAAGAAGAGGAAATTGAAATTTTCAAGGATTTTGCTTATACAATGTTTCCAAATGCTTTATATTATTTTGATGTTCCTCTGCACATCGAACTTCCTGAATGGTTAGAAAAGGAGCCAGAATGGTTAAAAGAGCAATACATGTATTTAAGAGCAAAGAAAATAGATGCTGTAATTGAGACTGAAGAAAAATATATTATTTGCGAAGTGAAAGGTAGAGTAAGACCAAGCGCAATTGGTCAGCTAATTGTTTATCGAGATATGTTTATTAATGAATATAAACCAGAAAAACCAGTTGAACTATTTATTGTTGCAAAATATTATGATAAAGAAGTATCCCAAATTGCTAAAAGTTATGGAATAAAAGTATGGGTTAAAGAGCTTGGAGGTTTAGTCTAAATCTATTTCATCATAGTTAATCCTATACCATTTGTTCCAATAATATTTCCAATTTTTGTTCAATCTAACAATAACAAATCCCGGTTCGCCTGCAGGATAAGGTATTCTAACCCATTTCTTATCAATATCTAATATTTTCCTCGATGCTAATTCATGAACCATATCATTTATTAACCTTTTATCTTTTCTCAATGCTCTTGCCATTTCATTTAGATAGCAAACTTTCTTTTTTTTCAAAAACTCAATAATCTTTTTTTTCAATTTTAAATACTTACCCTTAACCATAATAAATATATTGGTTTTTCAAAGTTGTTAAAAAAGTGGGGTTATTTTTTGTCTATTTGCCAAAAAAGTCAATTTTTTAAACCGGTCTATAGACCGAAAAAAAGGGTTTTAAAATTTTTGTTTTTGAAAAAAATATTATGGTAAAGGTAAAACCAATCGACATAGTTGTGAAAAAATGGCAAACTAGAGCAACTGCTGCAGTTGAGGATTACAAGTATGGTATTCAAAATCCAAAAGTTCCATGGCAACAAGCAGCTGAAGCGGCTTTCGATGCTTGGAGTCAAGGTGTTCAACAAGCAATTGCTGATAGGAGATATATTGGTGGAGTAAGATTGGCTGGAAATGCAAAGTGGCAAGCAAGGGCATTAGCATTAGGAGCAGCTAGGTATCCAGAAGGAATAAGAGCTGCAATAGATGAATATGCTAAAAGAATGGGTGAAGTATTAAGAGTAATTGAAGGGGTTTCGCTACCACCAAGAGGACCTAAGGGAGCTGATGTAAACTTTGAGAGAGTAAAGTTGATTGGCAAAACATTGCATGAGTGGAAAGTATTGAGAAAGAAATCAGTATAATAGTGAAAAAATATGAAAGTAATACCATTCAGCAAAGTATTTAGCATTGGAACCGTATATAGAGCTGAGACTAACAAAAGTTTTATAGTAAGAAGAGTAGGAACAAATAGCACTACAAGAACTAGAATAATAGTAGAGGGTAGAGTTTGTGGTGAATTTATTTACAATTTTGCACCATTAACATGCACAAGTTCAAATAGTTTATATCCTTTTGAGTTAAATGATTTATACATAGTAATTCCAAAAGGAGCAAGATTTGAATTTTCAGGAGAAACAGGAAAATATGTAAAACTAGAGGGGGAAATATTAATTCATGAATATGGAGAAGATTTGCCAGCAGAATTTAAATCAAGATATGAAAATCAATCAAAAGAATATTACACATTTTTACAAGGAACTTATACAAGTGCAGCTGCAGCAACAATTCCAAGTGGCAAAGTAGCTACAGTATTAGATTTTACTTGCCCAGCAGGTAGAGAATATTTGTTAAATTCAATATTTTTAGCTGAAGCAAGTACAACTGCAGGAACAATACCAAGAGAATTGTTAGCTCATCAAATATTAATAAATGATAGCCCATTAGACATTTTAGATTCAACAATGGGACCATTTGGTATAGCAACAATTCAAACACCAAATCCACCAAGAGCTGATTTAAACTTCTTTGAATATACATTAGAAAACATGCCAATACAATTAAGAGAAGGAACAAATTTGAAAGTAGTTTTAATAAACAATGGAGATGCAAAAACATTAGCAAGTGGTGAAACATTAAACAGCAATGTAATAATAGTAGCAAGATATAAAATACTATAATAATTAAAAACCATGCCTGCTTTTAAATTTTTTAAAACATTTGAAATCGATAATTTAGGAGCAGGAGCAGTATGGAGCTTTAGTTGGACATTAGAAGAGGATTATGTAATTAGAAGAATATTTGTAATAGGAAAAGGAGGAGTATCATTAACAAAAAGTACATTAACTATATTGGTTGATAATGTTCCAATCACAAGAGAAAAAGTTCCAGCTCAAACATTAGGGCCAGATATTAGAGTAAGCCCAGAATTAAATTTAGCATTAAAGAAAGCGCAAAAAATTGATGTAAGTTTCAACAATTTAGAAGGAACAACAGTAAGCTTATTTGTAGTATTTGAAGTTTATAGTCCTTAGTAAAGAATAGTAATTATGGAAGTAAGGGTTGAATCTGCAGGAAAAAAAATAGTTGCAAGTCCGGGTGAAAAAACAGTAATAACAGTTTATAAAGTTCCTAGCGGATATAAGGCAAAAGTTAGAAGTTGTACTATTGGATTTCCTGTAGGAACAAATTTTGAATTAGAAATTAGAGCAATGTTTGGTAATATAAGTATTGTTCCTAGCCAAGGAACTATTAGTGGCGATAGTATGGTTATTCCAATAGATGTAGATTTTGTTCTTAATAGCGATGAGGAATTTAAAATTGAATATAGAAATTTGAGTAGTACAGATATTAGAAGTGCATTTGTTCTAGCAATTTTTGAAGTATTTAAATAATGATAGATGAAAAAGAAAAAGGTTTAGTACTATATTTACCATTTGAAGAAGGTTATGGAACTTATACTTTAGATTGGAGTGGTAATGATAATAGTGGAACAATATATGGAGCTACTTGGGTTAAAGGAAAAATTGGTAATGCATTATATTTTGATGGGGTTGATGATAAAGTAGAGATTGATGACAGCCCAAGCTTA
>JAGDWU010000009.1 GCA_023256115.1 Candidatus Aenigmatarchaeota archaeon
GAAGAAAAGGAAAATTTATATGATGATCTAATGACAGAATATTTTAAGTTAAGCATTGTAGCATGGAAAATTTTTAAAGAATATGAAAAATGCAACGAAAAGGTTAAAACTTTCTTATACTTTATAGATGAAAAATGCAACTTATGTATAAAGCAAGGTGAAGAATTGGACAAAATTAAAGAATATTTAAGAAATAAAGGTTTTGAATGCGAAATTTTTGTAGTTGGTCTAAAAACAAATTACTCCGCAATAAATGAAATAAAAAATGAATTTAATATATCATCTGCGCCTTTTCTTATTTTTAATCATCAAACTTTTAGTTTTATTTCTTTTGAAGAATTTGTAAATGAATTTAAAATCTAAAAAAGAGGTAAAAAAGGAAAAAGAAAAAATTTCTATCCATGCGATGAATAATCCAAAATCATTTAAAATTATAGCATCAATTAAATATTTAAAAATCGTTAATGGATTTATTATATTTAAAAAGAATGTACTTAAATATTTATAATCTTTCCAATAAAGAAAATCGTTTATAGAAAAAAGCAGACAAAATAAAAACCAAAATATCAAAAATCTTTTTAAATTAAATTTAAACATTTTTTGGTATAACTATGGTTCCTTCGCTTTTATCTCCAATTTCAATTGCTTTATTTTTAAAATATAAACAAATTGTAAAAGCTGCAGCTATAGAATCTAATTCATCTTGAGTATATTCTTTTTTTTCTAACTTTATTTTTTGTTTTTTAAAAAATTCAATTATTTTTTTCTTATCTTTTCTCGGAACTTTAAAAATATCATATGTGGCACCTGGAAATACTTCAAAAACTTTAAAACCTAAATTTTCCAATTTCTTTTTAATTTTTATTCCTTTTAATGTTAGTTTTCGCATTGCACCAATAGTTAATGGAAAAAATTTTATTCCATATTTTTTTAATTCTAAATCACATTTTCTGAAATGGATATTTGATCTTTTAGATAAATCTTTTCTACCTTTTGGTAAACTTAATGGAGCATCTATACCAATTGCTTTTGGTTTTTTCTTTTTTATTAATTCTATTAGTTCATTATCGCTAACCAAATAAGTTTTTGCATATAAATTTTTTGAAAGAAAAGCTAAAGCAGATTTTTTTGATACTGAAAGGTCTATTCCTGCAAACATTTTGCCGGAACATTTAAAACTATTTTACACAAATCCTTTTCAAGATTATTTAAATCTGTTGAAATTTCAACTATTTGAGATTTTTGACATTCAAAATAATTAGCACAAGCTCTCGATAAGTGAATTTCATTGATTTGCATTTCATATGAATGAATTATAAAAACTAATTGATTATTAAACTCTTTATCAAGCTTATTTAAAAACTCTAAATTTGAATAATTAAAATAAAATTCAACTATTGTATATCCTTTAGCCAATATATTAGCTCTTGTATATTGATCTATTTCTCCAAAATAAAATTTTTGTATTTGAAGAGGCGGAAAAAATGTAGTTGGTAAAAGCAAGCTAGCAATAAAAATACCTTCTACAATTATTATTGCTATTAAAATTTTATATTTTCTATCCAACTTCATAATTTATGGTGCTTGAAAAATTAATAAAAAAATTTTCTTTAAATCCATTGTTATTATTTTTCTTTTCCTCTTTATCAACAATTATTTCAATTTATATTTCATATGTAATTTTTGAAAGTTATAATGGTTTGTTTATCGTATTTTTTATCTCTTTAGTTTTAATTCCTTTAATAGAAAAATTTAAAAGAATAAAAGTAAGCGAGGTAGATAATTTTTTAAGAAGAAACTCTGAAATTTTTATTTCTTATTTTATAACGTGAATTGCAGTTCCAATTTCTTTACTTTTCTTTTTTTTGCCTATGCAAATATCAGAAAAATTATTTAAAGAACAAATAGAAACAATAAAAAGAATTACTGGAGGTTTTTCGTTTCAAGATCCATTTCTTACGATATTCTTCAATAATATTCAAGTTGCAATTCTAGCTTTTCTTCTCTCATTTATTTATGGTTTTGGTGGGGTATTAGTTATTTCTTGGAATGCAACAATTTTAGGAATTGCAATCGGAATGTTAACAAAAAGTTATGGAATTCAATATTATCCGCTTGCTCTTTCAACATTTTTGCCACATGGAATTTTTGAATTTTTCGCATTTTTGATTGCAGCTATTTCAGGTTCAATAATTAGCAGTTATTATTATAAAAAGAATGATAAGCTAATAAAAGATTCTATTTTATTGCTTCTTTTTAGCATTTTTTTAATTTTTATTGGCGCAATAATAGAAACAATAATAATAGCATCTAAATAATTTTATGAATTATATAATAACTCATTCAGATTTTGATGGAACAATTTGCGCAGCTTTAATATTGAAAGAGATAAAGGAAGGAAAAATAATTTTTAGCACACCAGCTAGTATTAAAAAAACTTTATGTAAAATAATCGCATTTAATGAAGATTTAGAAAATTTATATGTAGCAGATATTTCCCCTAATGAAAAGGCTATCAAATTAGCAAGCATTTTTCAAAATGTTTATTGGTTCGATCATCATATTTCAAATTTTAAAAGTTTTGAAAATGTAAATTTAATAATTGACTCAAGTAAGAAAAGTTGTGCAAGATTAATTTCTGAATTTTATGGAATTGAAAGTGAATGGATAGATATTGCTGATAAAATCGATAGTAATGAATGTTTTGACTTGATTTCACAAAAAATTAGAAACTATTTCTATGCTTTAAAATATTATTATAAAAAATTTTCAGTTGCTACACTTAGTAAGATTGTGCGTCAAATTCTAGATATTAGTCCAAAAGAATTTTTGGAAAAAAATGAAGTAAAAGAGTTAATCGAAAAATTTGAAAATGAAATAAATATAAAGCTTCAAAATGCATTAAACAAAGTAGAAATAAAAGAATTAAATGGATTTAAAATTGGATTAATAGAATTAGAATATTCTTTACCAGTTTCACTTATTTATAATCAAATAAAGAATAATACTGATATATTAGTAACAATTTTTAGAAATGGGATAAAAACAAAAATTGAGTTAAGAAGTGATAAATTAAATGTACATAAAATTGCAAAAGAATTTGGCGGTGGCGGTCATGTAAAGGCTAGCGGCGCATCTTTAAATTATTATGTTTCAAAAGAAGAAATAGAAGATAAAATAAGAGAAGTGTTACCAGAAATATTGAAAGATTAAAGTCTCCAAGAACCTTATATCTAGTTCTAATAAAAATAGTACATTCGCTAAGCTTTCCAAATGGAGAATAAAATGAAACAATTAAACAATTATCTTGCCCGCATGGTGGATTAAAAGGATCTAAATTTTTTGATTTAATTTTTACAAAAATATTAAATATGTATGTTTCTCCTGGATTAAACATTTTGCTGTCTCTTTCTGGTTTTACATCTAAACCTAATGATTTTTGTATTGTATATTCTAGCGTTATATTGTAGAGAACGCCTGCATAACTAACTTTTATTGGAATTGTAATTTCTGAACCAGCTAATGCATCAATAGCAGAAGGACATTCAATTTTAAAATTTTGAGTTTCAAACTTATGAGAAAGAGAAATATTTAGCAAAGAGAAAAATATAGATAAAAAAATTAAGATCTTAGGGAGCAAATTATTTAAGCCCATAAAATTATAATTTTTCATTATATTTGAAAGATTTTATGGAAGTAAAAAATGAATGTGAAAAAATGTTATCAAAGTTGGAAAAAATTGTTAAAGAAGTTAAAGTATTAGATATTAATGCTTTAGAACTTTATAATTTAGCTTTAAGCTATTTCCAGGATGCAAAATATTTTTACGATAATAAAAACTATTTAAAATGTTTTGAATGCTTGGTAATTGTTTGGGCTTACTTAGATGCTTGCTTACATTTTAAATTTATAGAAGTTCCAAAAGAATATTTAGATTATTTCACCGTAAATTATTAAAGTTTGTAAAAATTTTTTATTTTACTCTTATATAAAAAAGCACGCAAAATTTTTTATTCAAAAAGAAAATGTTGATA
>JAGDWU010000083.1 GCA_023256115.1 Candidatus Aenigmatarchaeota archaeon
CACTAAGCCTCTTTCCTGTTTTTCCGTTTGTCTCTATTGCAACGATATTTTTTTCAACATTTTTTCTAATAACAAAAAAGATAAGCAAATCAACAAGAAAAAAATTTAAAAAGCTAGGAATTCTTGTTGGTTTCATCTATCTTTTAGAAATGGGAAATCTTGTTTAGAGAATTAAAACCTTTAAGCTTATATTATCTATATCACAATTAATGCCAATACTCCAAGGTTTAATAAAATTTCCTTTTGTACGTAGCATGATTTCGTTAAAACCTTCTTTTAACTCAAAAGGTTGTATAATTACTTTATTTTTTTCTATGCTATAACTACCTACAAACTTTCTGTTCGAATAAATTTCCAATGTTTGATTCTGAAAACTCTCAACTTTTAATCGTAAAATTTTAATGCTTTTTTCCTTGCTAAATAAAAAGAATGTTGCATTTTCTCCAATCCATCTTCCTTCATCTATTCTTTTTTCATTTTCATTCCATTGAGGAGCACACCAATTATCTCCATAAGCAAAATCTCTAATCCTAATGAAAAAAACAAGAAATACTAGAGTTAACATCAAAAATAAAACCCAACCTTTTATCTTAATTTTGCTGAGAATTTCATCTTTCCATATTAGAATCAAGAAAACTATCGCAATGAATAATGAAAGCCAAGGTAATCTTAAAACAACAAATCCTATTTGTGGAAGAGTAAAAAGATAAACCTCGAATTTTTTAACTAAAGGAGAACCGGGAGGAATAAACTCTGGAGTAATAGGATTAAAAGGGTGTTTTAAGTCTATATTTATCTCTTTGTTAATCAACAAATTTTCTAATAAAACACTTCTTGGTCCATTTATTAACGTTAAAGGTAAATAGTGCTCGAAAAGAGGGTTAGAAAGAACCTGAAAATGTTCCATCTTATAACTAAATTCTTCCCAGGAAAGAGTCGAGATCTTATCTTCTCCATATTGTAAAAGCAGGAAATTATTGAAAATAGAAATAAAGAAAAAAGGAAGTAATATTTTTATGTTAAATTTTTTAACAGAACTTAATAATCCAACAAAGAAAAAAGGCATTAATATAGTTAGTATTCTTACTGGACCATAACTTATCCATCCAAACCACCAAAAGGATCCTGAATAAAAAGGAAAGAGGAAAAAAGTTGATAAAATGAAAATGAGTGAAAGAATATTCTCTATTTTTCGAAAGTTAGACAAAAACCCTAAAAATGAAAAAATAAGAATGGGGTAGTAAAAGAAAAGCCCCTTAGAAGGAAAAAACAAAAGCTGAAGTATTGTTGAAAAATAAAAAAGTTTTTCTTTCCAACCCAAAGGATAGAAAGGTAAAAAGACCTCTTTCTCATTTAACTCAGGTAAAATCCTCGATTGCCAAAGGGAAGCACCCATTAAATTGAGGAGAGAGGAAAAGAATATTGCATATATTAAAAAAATGAGAGAGGAAAAGGTAAAAAGGATGTACCATTTTCTGTAAGTTAGTAAAGATAACATATATAGTATTAAAATTATTCTGGCGATAGGTGTAAGAAAAAGAGAAGTAGTTAAAAAGATGCTAGAAAATGTAATATTAATTATCTTGTTATCTCTAAGAAACTGTATAAAAAAATAAAAAGAGAGAAAAAGGAAAAATGCCTCAAGAGAATGAGAAGTAAAAAAGCGGGATTGTTGAAATAATAGGGTTGAAAAACCCAACAAAAGAGATACTAATATTGCTCTTTTTCTATTTCCTATAAAACTTTTTGAAAATTTGTACATTATAACCATAAGAAGAGAAAAAGGAAGGGAGGAAGAAAATATCGTAAGTACAGCTTTAATACTATTCTCATTTATTAAAAGATTCTTTAAGATAGCATAAAAAAAGCTTAGAATAGAGGCGAAGAAAATTTTATTGCTGGGAGGATAGTAATGACCATCCCTATAAACTCTATCTCCTGTTTTATTTATGAAGTCATCAAGGATAAAATTCTTATTTTTGAAAAAAGAGAATAAAACATAAAAGTTAGTCTCTTCGTTCCAACTTGTCCAGTAAATAAAAAAAGAAGAGATAAAGAAAAAAGTGAAAAATAGTTTAACGTCAGTAAAATCCTTTTTTCTCATAATAATTTTGAAATAAGAATCCTTATATTAAATTCTATTCTACGGAAGTTCTGTCAGACTATCAGTAATAAACATATGTAGACTGTTACAAAGAAGAAGGAATCCTTCCTGCATATCTCAGAGTAAAAAAATGAGAATCAAAAGAGACTATGTATTTGCCTAGTCAAACCCGATTAAAATCCCAAAGGGTTAAATGCCGCCCCCCAAGGTTTTTTATTAGCGGGCATTAATAAAGAAGTACCACCTGCCAATATTTTTGAGAAAGTACATTTTAAAGTATCTTTTCTTTACTATTTTTATTTTCTTAACTTTTTCCTTTTCTTGTATCAATTTTTTTATAATTTTACTAATTCATGAAGCTGACTAGAAGGAGATAAAAATAAAAAATTACAACATACATAAAATTTGGTAATAAAATTATTTACTTACTTTAAAGATTCTATTAATACTAATAACACCACTAATAAATCTTCTTAACACTCTTTCTATTATTTCTGTTGCAACAATTGTATTTTCAGTTATCTTTTAAAACATGAAGAGTAACCAAATTAACAAAAAAATTAAAAACTTGGAATTTTTCTCGGGTTTATTTATCTTTTAGGACTCTTAAACAAATCCTTGTAAATGTTTGTGTTTTAAACTTGTAAAATATCTAAATGTTTAATTTCTCTCTTATGCTTTTTCACCGATGTCTGCCCATGAGAACGATCTAACAAAAAATAGGGACTTCTTCTTAAATATTTCCGGTGCTTCAAAAGAATGAACGTCAAAAGAGATTGGTGTATTAACACCACCAAAACCGATTAAAATTCCTGAAGTTAGAATGCTATTCTCTATCGGTTTTCTTTTTACCATAACTTTTAAAATATCTTTTATTAACTCTTTCATTTTATCTTCTCTCAATATGCATTTCAATGCTTTAAAGTATTGTCCTTTTTCCAAAAATTGATTAATTCTTTTTAAATTCTTCAGAGGAATGAACTTCTTGATACTTCCTACACTAAAGGGAGCTATAAAACCCCCTCCGCCGAAAGGAAGAAACATTCTAAACTTTTCTAAAATTTGATGAAGTAAAAGAATAAACTTTTTACTTTCAATAAAATATTCTATATTTGCAGCGCCTTTGGTTGCATTTTTAATTAACTTATATAACTCCTCTACACTCATGCTACCATTTTCTATCATAAACCTCCCATATCTAGTTGCAGCATAAAAGTATACGCCTCTAATACTTTTCTTTCTCTTTGCTGCCTCTACACAAAAATTAATAATATTCTTAACTTCTTTTTCATTCAAACCCTTTACTATACGAGAAGATAAAATTGTATCAACTTTAAGTTCTTCTAAATTTTTCAAAGCCAAAAGTTTTAAATAGAGAATATTTTCATTGTCATTCATGATTTTATAGTAGTTTTTATCGAAACTGTCGAAAGAAAAGAAAACCTTTTCGACTCCACTTTCTTTAAGTTTTTTAGCAAATGAAAAACTAGCAAGCTTTATTCCATTTGTGTATAGCTCTGGAATATTTCCGGATTTTTTAATGAGTTCTACTATTTCAAAAATATCATCTCTTATCGTCGGCTCTCCTCCGATTAGAATGACTCTTTTTCCTTTTCCTATCCTTTTTAAAATTTTTCTTATATCCAAAATGCTCATCTCCATAGAAAAATCGTAAGGAAAAGAATTTGAATAACATATCTTACAAGGGAAATTGCATCTGTTTGTTATTGCAAGCTGTATTTTTGGTAACTTCCTTATTACTTTCCAATCATTTCTATTTATGAGAGGAAAAGACCAGGAACATACAGAAAATGGCCATTTTGGAT
>JAGDWU010000076.1 GCA_023256115.1 Candidatus Aenigmatarchaeota archaeon
TGTATAAGAGACAGAAATGGCACTGGATATTCCCTATAAACAACTTCTTTTTCTATTTGATATTTTACATTAACTGTAAATGTTAAATTTGCATTTGCATCTTTTGGTAAGCAAATTAATACTTTATCATCTTCGTAACATTGTCCAGGATATAGTTGTATATTTTGTTGTGCCACTGCAATAAAAAATAAAAAAAGAAAGGGGAGAAAAGCTAAAGCTTTCATATAGTTTTAGCTTCTTGTTATTTCTTTACTATTCCAGACCAACTGATAAGTGCCTGGAGCTGCTGATTTACTAATTTTAACCACTATATATACACTTACTGTTGTGTTTCCTTTTAATGTAAAGCTAACATCTGGGCTTTTATCACCATCACTATCCCAGAATTGTGAAACCTCCTTTATAACATTTCCCCCCTCTTTTACTACTAATTTAACACTTAGTCCTGATGAAGGAGCTGAATACCCAAAGTCGTATAGTATGTTATAACTTACTGGAGCATTATTTTGAATCTCTAGCATTTTTATCTCAAATTCCTGCCCTGGATATCCGCTAACATTTATAGTTTCATTTTCATTCGCTATTATTGTTAAAGGTTCCTGAACATCTACTGTTATTGTATGTGTTTTGATTATTGAATATACCGCCCCTGCTGCTACTGATACTAGCATTATTGCAGCTATTAAGTATATTATTTTTTTATTCATAGCAGCCATAATTAATATTATGTATCGAAAGATTTAAAAGCTTTTGTATATATTCATATATATAAATATTTTTATTATGAGAAAGGTTGTAAAAAAATTATTAATTAAGGAATTTCTATTTATCTTATTTATTTTACCAATCATCGCATTTCATAATATTGATATTTACATTAACTTAGAGAGAATAAATAAGTTTGGCGATTGTAAATACTTATTAACAGACATTCCAATAATTCTTCCAGATAAAACTATGCAATTAACATTAATAACATCTATTTCTATGTTTGCAATTTCATCATTTTTAATCTTTATTTTAACAATCGGAAAACTGACAAGAGCAATAAAGATATTTTATACAATAATATTTTTGTTAGTTGTATTTTTACCATTTTACTATTTAACATTTGTTAACGAACCTTTGACAAGCGAAGAAGGAAAAAAAGTAGCATTTTTAACTTTTACTACAATTTTATTCTTTTTGTTATACTCATTTATAAATATATTTTAAAATATTATTATGCATTAGGCATATGAAATATAATGCATTTTGGCTTTTCATACTCTCTGTACCATGTAAATTTGCAAATCATGTATAATCTATGTTGAATGAACCTATATTGGATGTTGTATGTCATACGTTCTATATTCTTTTAGATTATGGCATATTTCCTACAAAATGAAGAACCGAGCGAAAGATATATAAATATGTTGGATAAATATATTATGGAAATGGTAAACAAAGTTTGCATAATACAAACAATCACACCAGTTCTAGCTGGCTGGAACGACAAAATGCTAGGTTATGTTGTTGCTTACGACCAAAACAATAATTCTAAAGTTGTTAGTACAAGCGATTATGAAGCAAAAAAAGATGAATATAAGAAAAAGTATATCATACTTGATAGGTTTTTCCCAAGAAATTCAAATGGAGAAATAGATTATTTGTTAAGTTTTTCAAGAAAAATTTTATATATATTAACTCACAATGGTTTTAAAGATGCAAGAATTATAAAAATAGAGCCTGCAGGAAGGATTGGTAGAATATGTTATAATGTCTCAAACCCACAAAAAGATAATGTAGTTCTTTATATTGAGTATTTTGAAGGTAAACTATTTACATACTTCCATTCAAAAGAAAACATAAAAGAAGAAATAAGAGGAAATTATCAGATTGGTTTTTGGAAAAAAGCTGGTTTTGGACAAGTAACATTTACAATAACTAATATAAATAAAAAATAATTATGAGAAAGCTATGCTTCATAGCTTATTGCTAATAAATCATTTGCTATTGTTTATTTAATTATGAACAAAGAAACTTTTTTAAAAGTGTTAAAAGAAATTAAAGATAAGTACGGAAATGATGTAGGTCTGCAAACAGTTTATGATGTTTTTAGAAGAATGGGTTATCATGATAAAGATATAAAGTATTGGTTAAAAAAGTTAGATGGAATATACTTTGTTGTTAAAGATTGGAGAGTTTATTTTGATGAAAACTTTGATAAACTTATATCTATATGATTATTGGAAAGGTAAAAGTAAAAGTTAGATGTCCAAGATGCGGAAGAGAAAGATGTGTTTGGCTACCAGTTAAAAGAGTAAAATGTTTTTATTGTAATCATACATTTAAAGTATTTTACAAAAACAAAAAAAGTACTATTGTTGCAGCTAGTGATATAAAAAAAGTGTGGGAATATTATTATTTATACAAAGCTAACAAAATTTAAATTTTCAAATCTTCTTCTCCAAATTCTAATTATCATATCACTAATGCCAATTAAATTTGAAACATCATTTTGTCTCAAATTACTACATTTCCATAAACAAAATGCTAAAATGCTGTCATAACTAACATTTTTAAGCTTATATGCATTTTCAATTTTCTCAAACATTTGCTTAAACATTTCAAAATCTATTCTAATATCATAATTTTCTGAAATATATTTAGCAACATCTAATATATCATCTGTATTTAAAAACTTGTTTTTTCTAAAATCTAAAAGCAAATATTTTTTTGGAAAAAACGAGTCAGATAAGAAAAAAGCTTTTAAATTAGATTTTTTAAAAACTAATAATCCAATTCTTTTTAGCAACATGTTTTTTGTCTGTATTTTTTCATCATTTATTTCAACAAAGCTAATTTTTTGCTTAATATATTGTTTAATATCTTCAATGTTTCCATATCTAATATTGTTTGTATTTAAATCGAATATTATGTAATCAAAATTTGCTGAAAAACTAAAACCATGCTCTTTACCTATCCATATTTTATTTCCTAACAATCTAATTACTCTATTTTTTACTACGCTCATAGTTTTAAACTAAGGTATAGAAGAATTACTTTTCTTTTTACCCTTATTCCTTTTTCTTTACAAAATTCTTTAAACTTTTTAATTACAAAATTGATATTTTCAAATAAGTATTTATATCTAAAGTAATGCAAAATTAATAAAGAAATAATTGTTTTTATTCTTCTTATTTTTGCTTTTTCTTTTATTTTTTTATATGCATCAAGCAAAAAATTTAGTTCATCCTTACTTAATTTACCTAAAAAATATTCTAAGATTTCCTTTATGTTATTAACAAATATTGCTTCCTGTTTTTTTCTATCATATATCGCATATTTATAACCATCTGGAATTGAATATGTAAATGCTTTTTGTTTACCACATAGCTTATATTTGTTTCCTTGTATAATACTAATTTTGTTTCCCTCTCTTATAACATCTACAAAATCGTAAGGTAAATATGTTGAAAAAACAAATTGAGTATTTTTTCCATATTCAAAACCTTTCAGTATTGTTATTGCCATTTTAGAATTACAATTCTATAATCGCTTATTTCTTCATTTTCATAGCAAATTATACATAAATCTGATTTTTTTGTAACAAATTTTGCAAAATCATATGTATCAATAATCGAATAACCATATTTTTTTGCTGTAAATTGTAGCATATTTAATACTCTTTTCAAGTCTTTATCATCCTTAATAATTATTTCCTTAATTTTACTTTCTTTTGTTAACCCTCTCATAACAATATCTAACAATAAAGTTTAAATATTTTTCGCTACTATATATTATTATGGCTGAAAAAGTTGTTAAAATAGATATAGATGATAAAAATAATATTGTTGAAATTATTGAAAGAATAAAAACAGTAAAAGAAATTTTGGAAAAAGATGCTAATATTAAAATAAAAGATTTTGAAGT
>JAGDWU010000059.1:0-490 GCA_023256115.1 Candidatus Aenigmatarchaeota archaeon
TAAGAATATGCGAATAATAGGAGTATTAAAATCATTAAGTAATGCTAAGGAACATGCTGATAAGTCTTTAGAAATAATAAAGAGCAGAAAAATCTTTAAATAATTTTTTTAATTTTTAAGTTAGTTATAATAATATTTGATTAGTTTATTTCTATCTTTTTTATAAATTATGAAGGTTTCTTTAATTATAAAATACCTATTATTTTCCTTTTCTTTTTTTAATTTTTTTCAAATTTATATATTGATTTAAAATAAAAATTTTACTATGCAAAAGTAAAGCTTAAATATTTTTCGTTTTATTATTATCTTATGGTGGTAAATGAATATAAAACATATGGAGAAGGAATAGAAATGCAGAGGTTTAGGGAATCAGAAATACTAGTACTACTTACTGCAGAGGCTTTACAAAGAGCTGGAGTATATCCAAGCAGAATCTACCTACAGTTGGCTACTGGTATGAATATAGGGTATATTAGAAATTTGATACGCA
>JAGDWU010000059.1:501-3854 GCA_023256115.1 Candidatus Aenigmatarchaeota archaeon
TGCCTTAACTACAGTATGGCTAGGGAAGCGGTAAAGGAGAAATCTGAAGAAGCAAAAGTTTTAAATAAGAGAGTAGAAGAAAGTTTAAAGAAGGTTAAGATATGTTTAAACCTTGTAGATATAAGAGAACTTTATAATAAAAATAAGCACTTTAGATATATAGTAAATATAGTAGCAAGACTTAGCGGTATTGAAATAAAGAGTCCAGAAGATTTGGAAACATATATTAATAGAAAAGGCGAAAATATAGTTAGGAAACTCTATGAAGAAGTAGTAAAAGAAAAAGAAAGAACAGAGATCTTACTTTAAATTTCCTCTCTTTTTAATATTTTTTAAACCGATTAGTTATGTATTATCCGACGAAATTATCGATCTATGATTTAAATTTATTTAAGTAACAAAAAAGAACTTGCAAACAAATTTCTAAAATTCTAGAGTTGATAAGAAGATGAAAATCTAAAACAAAAATTAAAAATTATAATGCAAGTAAAAGATGTAATGACAAAAAATGTTGTTTTTTGTTATGAGAATTCTAACATTTTAGATGTTATAAATTTATTGCTACACTTTAACATTTCCGGTTTGCCAGTAATAGATAAAGATAAAAAACCAATTGGTATAATTAGCATGACAGATATAATTAAATTTTTAGATGAAAAGCTAATGATAAAACTTAAAGCAACAACATCTACAACATTTTTATTTTTAGAGTTAATAAATTTAATTAAAAAAAGAGGAGCAAAAGATATAAAAGAAATTTTAAGAGGTATAGAGGCAAAAAATATAATGAAGAAAAAAGTAATAAAAATTAATGAAAATGAGGAAATAGAAAAAGCAATAGAGTTAATGAATAAATACGATGTTAGCAGAATAATTGTTGTAGATGATGAAGGAAAATTGAGCGGAATAATAACAAAAACAGATATATTAAAATTTTTATTAAAGGAATGATTACAATAATTCTAATTTTTATAATTTTTACTTTTTTTATTTTGGAATTAGTATATCCAAAATCAATTTATTTACTTTCTTTTATTCCTTCTTTAGCTTTTTCCGAACCATATAGATTTATAACTTCGCTTTTTCTTCATGCAGATTTTTTTCACTTATTTTTTAATTGTTGGGCTTTATTTTTGTTTGGAATAGAAATCGAAAGAATAATTGGCAAATTAAGATTTTTAATGGTATTTTTTGTTTCAGGAATTGTTGGAAATATTCTTTACATGTTTTTATCTACAGAAAACATACCTGCAATAGGTGCTAGCGGAGCAATTTTTGGGATTATCGGAACTTTAGCAATTTTAAGACCTTCTTTATCTCTTTTTATTTTTCCAATTTTAGTTCCCATTCCTATAATAATTTTCGCAATAATTTATGGTTTATACGAAGCTATAATGAGTTTTACACATTTATATGAAAGCACTTCTATCGCTTCGCCAGCACATTTTGGTGGATTAATTTTTGGAATAATATATGGAATTTTATTAAGAAAACAAAGGAAAAGAAAAAGATATTTAGTTATTTGGTATTAAGAAAACCATTTAGCTAAAGAAGCTTGCCTCGTTTGACTTAAAATATCTGCTTCGCTTACATTAAAAATTTTTAAAACTCTTAATGCAGCTGGCAATATTTGTTTTTCAATGTAATAATTAATGTCAATATCTTCTTTTTTTACAAATAAAGCATAATCTGCTTTCTCGCTTATTGTATTTCCTCTTTTAGTAATTACAAATGGTATTACGCTTCCAATTCCAATTTTTAATCCCCTTTCTATTGCCTTTTTTGCTGCAATAACATGAGGACTAATTAATTTGTAAGCATGAATAGGCTTGGTTAATTGCTCATAAATTGTTAAATCTTCTAATTTAAAATTTCCACTTTTCAAATCATTAATAACTTTTCTAACATATTCAATAGCTTTTTTATAATCTTTTTCTTTTAATATTATTTCAAGAACATTTCTTTGAACAATTTTTGCTAATTTGCACCAATCTCTTCGTACAGTTTCAAATCCTCTAATTTCTAAATTTTGATTTTCATCTATTAGTGCATATCTTTTTTTAGCTCCTGCTTCACCTTCTCTTTTTTTAACAAATATTCCTCTTACATAATAACCTCTAAATTCTAATTCCATTATTCCTGGCAATAAACTATTTACCATTTTTAAAAAATTGTTTGCAACATTTATAATTTCTTCTTTTGAATTTCCTTTAATCATTAGCGAATCTGTATCGCCATAAATTATTGTTAAATTCAAATTCCTTGCAATTTCAGAAACTTTTGAAATATAAAATCTTTCATATGCAGTTGTACTTTCACTACACTCTTTTTTATACCATCTAGCACCAACATAAGCTAAATAACCATAAGTTGCGTTCGCAATAATTTTTATTGCATATTGCATGTTATCATATATTTTGTAAAGCTCAGAATTTTTATCCACTTCTTTCATTTTCTTTTTAATTTCACTTCTCAATTTAATTAAATGTTCTAAATTTCTTGGAATAAATCCTTTTTCTTTTTTACAAAACCAATAATTTAATCCTGGAACTCTTTCGCTTTTACATTCTTCATGTTCGCAATTTAAAGTATCTGGTGAAATGTTATGAGAAACAATAATTGTTGGATATAAAGATTTAAAATCCAAAACAACAATATGTTCGTGCAAACCAGTAATTGGTTCAAAAACTATTGCACCTTTGTAAGTTCCAGATAATGCTCTTTTTTGTATTTCTTCATATTTTGGTCTGTTAGGTGCTAAAATGTTTTGTTCAAACGCTTTTTTTAACAAATAAGCTTCAACTAATTGAGAATATGCACTTCTACAAACATCAAATGGTAATAAATAGGTTAGCTTTGATAATTCAAATATTTGCGGCAAGAAAATTTCGCTTAACATTAATAGCAATTTTGAATCCCAAAGATTATATTCAACAATTTTTTCCAAATTTAATTTTCCTTTAACAAGTTCTAACATTTCTTCATAGCTAAGCTCTTTTTTTCCTATTCCTAATATTTCTTTGGCTACTGCATCTAAAGTTAAAACTTCTGTTTTTAAGTTAGGCGCTAAAATATTTTCAACATACTTGTAAAAATCTAAATATATTCTACCAGGAATTTTAAATGTTGTTTCTTTTTTTCTTCTTGTTGTTTTTATTTTTAAATCAAACTTTCCAATTTTTAACTCAATTTCATATTTTTTGCATTTTTCTTTAATTTTTGGTATGTCAAATGCGTCAGTATTATAACCAATTAAAATATCTGGATTTCTTTCCCTAATAATTTCAAAAAATTTTCTTATTAACTCTTTTTCAGTTTTTAAGTTTTCATAATTTTGAAAATTTATATCGTAT
>JAGDWU010000029.1:0-1791 GCA_023256115.1 Candidatus Aenigmatarchaeota archaeon
GAATACCCCAGTTTCTACTGATGAAGATGGTTCTCCTATACAAGAATGTTTTGATAATCATGATAATGATTGCGATGGTTTTAAAGATTGTGCAGATTCTAATTGCAATTGTAAAGTATATGGTAATAAAATATGCTATCAAGGTAATGTAAAAGAATGTAATTCAAATAATAAATGTGAAAAAATAACTTGTAACAATGTAGATTATTGGTGCGATGTAAAGATAGAGAAGATAGGAAATGTTATATTAGAATGGGGCGAATGGGTAACAACACAACCACAGGATTGCAAAGTTGAAACTAATTGTTTTAATGGTAAGGACGATGATAATGATGGCAAAATAGATTGTGCAGATTCTGATTGCAATTGTAAAGTTAGCGAAGATGGTAAAAAAATATGTGTTAATGGCAAAGCAGAGGAATGTAAACATAAGTGTCAATGGACATATTGTGAAGACGTAGCTTATGTGTGTGTGAATGGCGTGTGGAGTTCAAGAATGCCGCCAGATTGTCCGGTCCCTTTTATCTCTCCATATCTGGAGAAAGAATTTTACTTAAAAAATCTTATTTGTAACAAATTATTCCCATTAGTAGTAGAATGTACAATATTTTATGATTCAATCGAAGATGTAATTATTTATCCGTTTGCTTATTCTCAAACTTCATACGCTTTAATAATACCTTCTGAAAGTTTTATGGGATACTACAAATTTAAAGTAATAAAATTGGAAGATAAAGCTTATTCTGTTGGTTTTATAGTTTATAATAAAGATGGAAAAATGATTTATACATATCCTTATGGATATGAAATATGAGAGCTATATTTAAATTTTTAATAATTTGTATATTTCTTTTATTATCTTTCCAAATCTCTTTATCTCAAACTCCAAAATATATAGAATGTCCAAAGAATTGTTATATTTTGGAGTTGGAAAATTGTAAATGTAAAATAAATTGTAAAGAATTAAAAACTTATGCAGAAAAAGAAAATGTTAATTTAGAAACAGCTATTATTGAAATTAGCGGGGAGTTTATAGTGGAAGGAAAAAAATATCCAAAATATGTCAAAAAATTGTGCGAAGATAAAGAAGTGTTGGAATTCAATGTATTTACTAAAGGTATGGGAATAGATGAAAAAGGAAAAAATATTGAAATTAAACTATTTTTAGATAATCAAGAAAAAGAAAGCGCAAAAATAAGTATAAGTTATAGAAGTAGAGAGGCATCAACTATGGATATAACATTAAAAGCTGGTGCAAATTTTATTTTCTTTGATGGGGTAATGAATATAGAAAAAACTAATTGTAAAATAGAAAAAATATTTCAAATTTCTAATCATAAATATGGATTAAAGTTAAAGGAATTAAAAATGGAAAAATTTAAAAGAGTAAGCAAAAAAGGATATTTGATATTTGTTGAAAAAGATTGTAACATAACAGTTAAAGTGCTATATATAACTCCTCCAACTAGCATTGAAAAAGGAATTGAAAATTTTTTACAAAAATCAAAAAGAATAGCATTTTTTGGTTCAGTACCACAAGAAAAGGTTTCATATGATAAATCTAGTTTTACAGTATTTTTTGCAACAAGAGAAAAAGAAGGAAATAAGCTAAAATGGAAAATTGAAAATGTAACTGATGACTTATCAAAAATTAAAAATAAAAAATTTAACTATGGAATATTGTTTGTTGATTCTTCAAAATATCCAATTTTCTTAAAAATAGAAGATAATAAATTTGAAATAGGTTATTCATATTTTGGAAATATTGTATTTAAATCATCTTCTGAACTT
>JAGDWU010000029.1:1801-3040 GCA_023256115.1 Candidatus Aenigmatarchaeota archaeon
TCCTAGTAAAATTTAGAAATATTTAGCATAAAAATTATCAATTTTTTGTGAAAGACTTCTAAAATAATTATGAAAGAGGTTTATGAATTCTTAGAAAAAGTAAACAATGAACTATGGAAATTTATCGATGAATTAATTAGAAATGAAAAAAATTTATTTATAATAACAAAAAGAATTGAAGAAAAGATAAAAGAGTTAAATGTTGATTTAGCATTTCCAATAAATATTTGTGTAAATGAAATAGCTGCTCATTATACAATTGAAAGCGAAGAATTTTTAAAAGATGGAGATTTAGTAAAAATTGATATAGGAATACATAAAGATGGTTATATTTTTGATTCAGCAAAAACATATTCTATTGGCAAAAATGAAGAAAACGAAATTTTAATAAAAGCAGCAAAAGAAGCATTAGAAGAATGGATAAAAATTGCAAAAAGTGGAACTAAAGTTTATGAATTTGGAATTATTAGCGAGGAAATTGCTAAAAAATATGAAATTAAACCAGTAAGAAATCTTGGTGGACATGGAATTGGAAGATATAAAATTCATATTGAGCCAACAATTTTAAATAGCTATAACAATAATAAATTTGAGCTTCAAAGTGGAATGGTAATAGCATTGGAAACATTTTTTACTTTAGGTAATGGTTATGTAAAAGATTCTTATCCAAGCTTAATATTTGAAATTCAAAATCCAGAAAAGATAAATTTAATAAGAGATTATGAATGCAGAGTTGCATTAAAAAAATTATATGAACAAAGAAAAACATTACCATTTTCAAAAAGTTTTTTAAATTTAAATAAATTAAAAGCAGATTACTTAATTAAAGAAGCACTAGAGAAAAAAATAATAAAAGAATATCCAGTTTTAAAAGAAACTAATAAAGTTTCTCAATTTGAAACAACCGTAGTTATAAAATAATTATCATAAAACAGATTCTAAAGCAATTTCTTTTGCTAATTCTTCTTCTGATAATGCACCAACTATTTTTCTTTTTTCATTTATTACTATTGTTGGCACAGCTTGTACATCAAATTTCATTGATAATTCAGGAAACTCCATAGCTTCAAATATACTAACATCAATATTTTTATTTTTCATTGCTAGCTTAAAAGCACTTTTAACAGCATATGGACAATAAGGACAAGAAGGGGTTACAAAAACATAAACTTTACTTTTAACATTTTTAATCATTTTTTCAACATCTTCAGAAACTTCTATTTCATTTCTAGAAATGTT
>JAGDWU010000029.1:3050-3854 GCA_023256115.1 Candidatus Aenigmatarchaeota archaeon
GTTTATAATATTTTCTATGAAAACAGAAAACTCATAACCAATTGGCAATCCAAAAAACTTGAAGTTTAATAGTTTTTTGTTTTCAACTTCAAAATAAATTGCTGGATAGTAATCAAATTTTTCATCTGTTTTTTTTACTTCAATTTTTTCTGATGTTTCTTTTAAATCGTTTAATAAGCTTTCTAATATTTTACAATTTTCATTTTCATCACAATAATAGTTTATTGAAACTCTTCTATTTAGTTTTTTCTTGAACAAATTCCTTAAATATTCTTTATCACTTTCTTTTAATATCCTCATTTTTTACTACAGTGCTTTAATATAATAAAAAATGAAATTATAAATAATAAAGCAAAAAAAGGGCTTAAACCAACATATTCAGTTGGAAATAAAAAATAGCCAGAAACTTTTGAATAAGTTAACATTGATAAAAATAAAAGAATTGTAGAAAATAATAAAAGCCAATCTAAAATTTCAACATTTTTTTCGTAGTTTTCTTTTTGCTTTATTTTTCTATTTTTTATTTCTTCTAACAGCTTCATTTTATTATTATTGCATTTTGCGGGCAACCGTTTGCTATTTCTTTTATTAACTTTTTATCCTCTTCACTTTGAATTTTTCCAATAAAAGTTGCTTTTCCATCTTTATCAAATTTAAAAAATTTTGGTGCTGAAGCTACGCAAAAACCACATGCAACACATTTTTTCTTATCTACTACAACTTCCATAATTTAATCATTTTTTTAATAAATACTATTACAAATTTTTAAATTCAAAGTTTAGATATAGTTATAAATTTTTATGG
>JAGDWU010000042.1 GCA_023256115.1 Candidatus Aenigmatarchaeota archaeon
GTTGAATTGGATCCTTATGAGAAGTTTCATCTTTTTGTTGTTTTGAAAAAGAAAATTTGAAAAATTTCAAATATTTTTCAGATATTTAAGAGTATTCAATATATTTTCTATATTTTTTTCCTTATTTACTGGTATGACATTTACAAAAAATATCTTATACTTTTTACTTTTTTTACTTTTTATAACTACAGGGATTTTTATTCTTTCAAAGAAGCCAGGATAAACTATAAGACCCTCTATTTTCTTACTACCTTCGATAATTCCGCTTTTTTGTAGATCCACCAAATATCCCACCAACTTGTATATATCACCAACTTTTGGTGTTTGTATTTTTTCATTTTTTTCATATTTTATCTCACCCAAATAAATTATATTTTTCTTATTATTTCTTTCTGAAAGAATAATTATATCTGGTTTTATTCTTATCGGAAACTCACTTTTACTTAAGATATCTTTTATAGGTCTAGAAGAAAAGTAAAGAGAATCTATAATTGGATTAAATTTTACTTCCCATAGAAGTCCAATTTTTTCCCCATTTTTACCCAAAAAAGTGGCAACCATTTTTATCTTGTATCTATATTTCTTTTTATATCTTTCAGTTTTTCTTATCTCTATCTTTTCTTCCTTTAGATTTAATTCGGATAGAGCCTTTCTAATAAGAGATATAGTCCAAAGTTCATAGATTAAGCTAAAATCCAAAATAGGATAAGAAATGCCATCTTCTATATATGCCAGATTTTCTTTTGACAATAAAATTAATACTATATCTTTATAAATGTCGAATACATTTTTGTAAATTTGTTCAGCTTGAAAAGCCACTTTTTGTTTTAAGACGTTTAGATTTAATATGTTTTGGTTATAAAAGTGCCAAAGCCCATATTTATCTAAAATTCTGATTAAATTGTTCCTTATATTCTCTATTCTATCTATCATTTCACTTCTCTTTTCCTCCTTTTTGAGAACGTCTTGTAGTCTGTTAATCAAAAGTAAAGAGAAATATACCGATTGAAATATCATTTGATTTGGTAGTGTATTAAATTCCTTTTTTTGTACAATATACATCTTATATGGGGATATAAGATTATTTACACTTAGGATTAATGTGGATCCATATTTCTCTTGAAAATGTAAAACTTCTCTATGAACTATTCCTGTTTTGAATAAGTTATCTATATAATTTTGAAGTTTATTCGTTATTACCTCCAAAAATACTAGTAAGAAATCTTTTATAGCAATACCTTTATCTTCTATTATTTTTAGATTTAAGAATGATTTTAAATCTTTATAGGATGCAGTTATTAAAAAGTATAAAAGGTCTTTTATGTCCCGTCCGATAATATTTTCGCATATGAAATTCCAACATTCTTTCAGGAAATTTTTATTTTTTGACTTATGTTCTTCTTTGTTTCTTAAAAAAATTTTGTAAGGAACTACTCTAATATTTTTTTCTTTATCTTCATATTTTACTTTCAGATTCCCGAAAAGGTTTTTTAAATCGATGATATAGCTTTCTCCATCAAAACTCAACCTTCTGCTATTTAAAAAAAACTTGAGTTCAAATTCATGTATTTTAATTTTTTCGTATTTGTCCTTCGGAATTTTTATTTTAACTACATCCCAAATATAGTATATGTCGTTATTGTTTCCAAAGATTTCTTCAATATTTATGCAATTGTCTTTCATGTTAATCAAAGTTAATCTTTTTAAGTAACTTCTTAGCTGTCTCTAGCTCATTTTTTTCCAATAGCTCGTAAAGTTTTCTATATTTTATATCATTTTCAAAAAGTGGTATTATAAATCTACATATTGGTTTTTCAATTTTATCCTTTTCGTTTTTATAATTTGTTGAATAGATAATAATCTCTTTTAAAATTCCTAAACCCAGTTCTTTAATAGCATTTATCTCAATAAATAGATCAAAAATTTTTTTTGCTACATTTTCATCATCATTATAATTTATTGATCTTAGAAATTGCTTAAATTTTCTAAAATTGTTTTCTTTCATTTCATTTATAATATTTTCTGTGGTTGTAATCTCAATAAATAAGAATCTTCTTCGTAGAGCGTCGCCCAGCTTGAATAGAAATGTTTTATCATACACATTTAAGGTTCCAATTACTCTCCAAAATTTTAAGTTTTCGTCCAAGTCGTTTTTAATTCTTTCATATTCATCCTTTTCAATTTCGTTTTTAATGAGCTCTTTAACATTATCAATATCGGCAATCCTATGTTCATATTCTAGGTAAGTGAAAAAATCTCCTAAAGCAGTATCTATCTGAGTTCTATTTATTTCGTCCAATATAAGAACCTTTTTTGAAAATATGGAAATCAATAATGGTCTAGCCTCTTTTTTATAGATTAACTTAGTTTCACCATTTATTTTTTCTACACTTGGTATAATTCTCGAAACCAAATCATAATAGTCGCTACCACCTTGTACAGCATGTAGTAAAAATCCGTTTCCTCCATTTTCTTTAGAATATCTCATTGATATTTCTTTTGCTAATAAGGTTTTACCACTTCCGGGCGGGCCAAACAAAATAATATTTTTACCTTTTTTTAAAGCGATTAAAGCCTCCTCTATTTCATTATTGTATGTTTTTATCAAGAACTCTTTAAAATCTGTTATACTATTATCCTGGTCTTCTACTTCTGATTGTTCAATGTTAAAAATACCCAATCCTCTAATTTCATCTCTATGATCTATTTCTGCAAACTTATTCAATATTTCCTTTACTTCTCTCTCATCTAACTTAAATACGCTACCTTGACCCTTAGTATACTTAATTGTTCCTCCTTCAAAAATATCAATATTCTTTAACTTTTCAATTATATCTTTTGAGGTGGGATTATTGATATTACTTATTTTTTCCTTTATTTCTTTTTCAATTTTCTCTAGATTTTCTCTTAATGATTTATGTATAATTAAAACTTCTATTTTAATCCTGTATGGATAAATTACATCTTTTTTGTCTACTTCATCAGGCCAATACAATTGATTGTTATCTTCTACTTTATTCAATACTTTTCCAAAAAGAAAAATTCCATAGTCGCTTTTGCTATCTTTGTTTGTTTTGAGAAATATAATATCTCCTTCCTTTATTTCTTCCCATATTTTTTTATATTCTTTTTTAAAACCCCAATAGATAATTATATCTTCTTCTTTTTCATCTTTTATATACTTGGAAATTCTGAAATATGCGTCTAGTAAACTCCACTTACAATTATCTCTATTTCCTTGAAAAAGATAATACTTCACTTTTTCACCTTGTAATATATGCCATTAAATTTTTCAACCGGATATTTTTCTTCATTCTTTTTTATTTTTGATAATATTGCGGTCGATACATCTATTTGTAGAATGTCAGCCATAGATAAACAATATATTAATACATCGGCTAATTCTTCTTTTATTTTTTCCAGGTAATCTGAATCATTTTTAATTTTTCTTTCTATTTCTTCTATACTAGCCCATTGAAAAAGCTCCAATAGTTCATTTGCCTCTATACTTATTGATATTGCTAGGTCTTTTGGATTATGATATTTTTTCCAATTTCTTTGGTCCCTAAAATCGGCAACTTTTCGTTTAAGATAACTCAAATTTATTTCAGAATCAGACATTATTAATATTTAAAACTAAATAATAAAAAACTTACTTAATGTATAACTTATGGATATACTATGCAAAAGTTTCATACAAAAGTCTTCTAAACCGGCCTTATAAATCCAAAAATTCTTCCGTCTTTCACTAGCTGAACACTCCACTTTAAAATATTCCTGTCTTCAATCAAGGAAATCTTAACTTCTCTAAGCACTTTCATTTTCTACGCCTCCATATAGTACTTGA
>JAGDWU010000058.1 GCA_023256115.1 Candidatus Aenigmatarchaeota archaeon
TTTGAAGAAACAATTTTTACAAGAAATACTACAGAATCTTTAAATTTAATTGCATATTCTTATGCTTTAAATAATGTTTCAAAAGATGATGAAATAATAATAAGCGTAATGGAACATAATTCAAATATTTTACCATGGCAATTTGTTTCTAAAAAAACTGGTTGCAAATTAAAATATATCGGAATTAATAATAAGTGTGAAATAGATGTTGAAAAGTTAAAAAGTGAAATAAGCAAAAAAACAAAAATTGTTTCAATTGTACATGTTTCAAACGTTCTTGGAACTGTTAATAAAATTGAAGAAATTATTAAAATTGCGCATGAAAATAATGCTATAGTAATTATAGATGCTGCTCAAAGCGCTCCACATACTAAAATAAATGTTAAAAAGTTAGATGTTGACTTTTTAGCTTTTAGTTCTCACAAAATGCTTGGACCTAGTGGGATAGGAGTTTTATATGGAAAAAAAGAATTATTAGAAGAAATGGATCCATTTTTATATGGCGGAGATATGATAAAAGATGTAGATTTTTATTCTGCTATTTGGAATGATTTGCCATGGAAATTTGAAGCAGGAACTCCAAATATAGCAGATGCAATTGCTTTTGCAGAAGCTATAAAATTTTTAGAAAAAATAGGAATGGAAAATATAGAGAAATATTCAAAAGAGCTAACAGAATATTTTCTTCAAAGATTTTCTGAATTAAAAACATTTAAATTAATAGGAAAAGAAGAGTGCGAAAGAAGATTACCTATATTTTCTTTTGTTCATAACAAATTGAATCCAAATGAAATTGCAGCAATTCTAGATAAAGAAGGAATTATGATAAGAAGTGGATATCATTGTGCGCATTTGCTAATGAAATATCTAAATTTATATGATAAAGGCGGAACTGCTAGAGCAAGTTTATATATTTATAATACAAAAGAAGAAATAGACACTTTTATTGATGTTTTAAAGTCTTTAGAATAGTTTACTATTTTAGACCTTTTGCTTTAGACTTAAAAATTTGATAACTAATACTAAAAATTAAAACAACTATTAAAACAACAGCTACAAGCACAAAGCACAAAATAATTTGGTTTTCTACTTTTACTTTTCTTCCTTTTTCTTTTGAGTTTGCATCAAAGGTGCTAGAGGTTGTAAAGAGGCTAAAGCAGGAACATTTGAACTTATTTAAGCTTAATTTTTCCTGCTGTTCCAAAATAACTCAAGCCTTTAGCTACTCCTTCAAAGTACACACGATTTCAGGATCTTATTTTAGCGGTCGGAAACTTTTCTCATTCCATTTCATATTTGAAAAAGAGATTTTCAGCTGTATTGTTAATACTTTTATATGTATATGTTACTAAAGTATGAATATTTTCAATAGGCCCGGCCCGGGATTTGAACCCGGCCTTGGGGCTCCACAGGCCCCCGTGCTGCCACTACACCAACCGGGCCATAATATTTTTCTAAATTTAATATAATGATAGAATTTATTAACACAATTTTAGCAATTTGGCTTTTTCCTTTAGTTCTCATTCAAATTTCTTGGCTAACTTTTTATATATTAAGTTCATTTAAAAGTTTTAAATCAAACAAAAAATTTCCAAAAATCACAATTTTAATTCCAGCGCATAATAAGGAAAAGGAAATAAAAGATACACTAGAAAGCATTAGAAATTTAAATTATCCAAAAGATAAAATTGAAATAATAGTAATTGAAAACGCTAGTACAGACAATACTTACAAAGTTGCAAAAAGTTTTGAAAAGAAAATGAAAAATTTGAAAGTTTTAAAGATAAAAGAGAAAGGAAAAGCAATTGCACTTAACTATGGATTAAATTTTGTAAATACTGAATACACTTTAATATTGGACGCAGATACAATATTAGAAAAAAATTCGTTAAAAAATGCAATTAAATATTTAAATGATAATGTTGCTGGGGTTTCTTTTGCAATTAAAGTTTTAAATGATAGAAACATCTTAACTAAAATCCAAAAAATTGAGTATCTTTATAATAATATAATAAAAAAAGGTTTGAGCATATTAAAGGAAGGTACAACCTATATTTGGGGTTGTGCAATTTTGTATAAAACAGAATTATTAAAAAAATTAAAATTTAGGCAAATTGCAACAGAAGATATTGATATAAACTTAAGAATTCAATGCTTAGGATATAAAATTGTTTTTGCAGAAGATTGTATTGCTTATACTTATGTTCCAGAAGATTTAAAATCTTTTATTAAACAAAGAATAAGATGGTTTAGTCATTCCTTATTAACATTTAATATTTATAAGGAAAATATAAAAAACATTTTTTCAAATCCAACTCTTTACCTTTATTCTTATCCTTTTCTATTATTCTTTTGGGTTCCATTTTCATTTTTTATTGCTCCTTTAAATTTATATAGTATTCTATATTGGTTGCAATATCAAAAAACACTAATAGAAATAGCAATTTATTTTTTAAACTGGTTTTCATTTTTTGGAGTAATAAATGGAATATATAATGTTATTATTGGAAATTGGAAATTGAATTTAGTAATGATTTTTGGTTATTCATCAGCAATTTTAACTTTTGTTCTTTACATAATTTCACTTATAAAATATAAAGAGTTTAAAGCTCGAGAAGTTTTTTTATCTTTATTTCTTTTCCCTTACTATTTTTTATTAAACATTTTATATATAATTACAACTCTTGATTTTATAATTAAACATTTTCGTAAACTTTAGAAGCATTTTTTCCATAATGTTTTTTTATTACATCAACATTCCCTTTTTTAGGAGTTTTAAACCAATAATATTTATCTGTAACCAAAGCTTTTATAAAATACATTGTATTATTAATTGCTGTTAAAACCCCATAAGTTAAGCATAAAAATGTTATCTCAAAAGGATTTGCAATTTTTTCTTTTTTTGAAATTATTATGCTTGCAACTATAAATCCAGAAGTTAGTGCAAAAACCGTGAAAAATCTATGAATATCTTCAATGCTTAATGGTTTGGGAGATCCTGTTAACCAAGCTATTAGTGATGAAACAAAAGATATAAATGTAATAAAAGAAAAAAAGTAAAAAATTATCGGTAGCATTAAAATAATTTTTTGAACTTTGTTTAAAAAGTTTGAAAACAAAAATAACCTTAAATTTTCTATAACACTTCTTGTTACTCCAAAAGTCCATCTTCTTTGCTGTCTTAAAAAATGCATAAGTTTTACTGGTACTTCTCCTTTAGCTTCTAAATCAGAAATATAAATTGTTTTATATCCATGACTTAATAATTTTATAGATAAATCAGCATCTTCTGTTAAATTATTTTCATTCCATTTTCCAACTTTTAATAGAGCGCTTTTTCTTACAGCCATTGCTGTTCCACCACCAAAAGCTATTCCAAAGAAATTAAAAAACTTCAAAATTAAATTATAATGTATTAATTGTAAATTTGCTGCAAATTTTGAAATAGAATTTAAAGATTTGTTCAAAAAGTTTTGCTTTGCCTGAACTAATGCAACTTTTTTATCTTCAAAATATTTAACAATTTCTTTCAAAAAATTTTTAGGAACTTTCCAATCTGCATCAAAAATAACTATTATTTCTCCTTTGCTATATTTTAAAGCATAATTTAATGCACCAGCTTTAAATCCTTTTCTATTGTTTCTTCTTAAAATCTTTATTTTTCCTTTAAATTTATCTATTATTTTTCTTGTATTTTCATCAGTACTGTCGTCCACAACTATTATTTCATACTTAGATTTAGGATAATCCATATTTAAGCAACTTTTTATGCATCTTTCAACAACAGGATCATTATAAACTGGAATTTGAATTGTAACAAAAGGTAAATAATTTGATTTAACTTTAA
>JAGDWU010000007.1:0-3426 GCA_023256115.1 Candidatus Aenigmatarchaeota archaeon
CATTAACTGGAAAAACTTCAATTATTTTTCTGCTTGGCTTAATTATAACAAAACTAACATTTTTAACTTGAGTATCATCAATTACTATAGCACTTAACCTTACATATTCTCCAACAAAAGCTTTTGTAGTATTAATACTTTCGTTTAAGATTATTGGTGGAAAATCTGTATAATTATAATAGTAAAAGTTTTTACAATCTTTTAATTCGTTTAAATGAACGCAAATTATATAATTTCCAGGATTTTCAAAACTTAAATTTAAATTATATGTTACTTCACTATCAACAATTTTCAAAACATCAAAAAACAAAACTTCATTTTCAAAACTAATTGTTAAATTTACTGTGCTATTAACATTTGCCTTTATGGAAGCTATCAAAGTATCACCTTTAAAAAATGTATTTTTATTTATTTCTAATTTAACTTTTACAACTTTAAATTCTTTTTTTATTTCTTCTTGTTCACTCTTTACTATTAGAGTATATTCTCCTTCTTCTAATTTACCTAAGGAAATTGAGATCTCTGTATTATTATTGAAAAAATATGTATTTTCAAAAATTATTAAATCTGATTTTAACAAACTTACATTAACGTAAATGCAATTAAAACAAGTTACATTAACAATCGCTTCTTGCTGCGCAAAATATATATCAGATATTTTAACATCTAAACCATTTTTCTGAAATAACTTTAAAGTAAAAAAACCAGTTATTCCAGAAAATATTGCAATAAAAGGAAAGAGAACAAAAAAAGAAAATGAAACATAAGAACTTATAGCTTTTATTTTTGAAGCTAAATTATTCAATATTACAATTAACTTGACAAATTGTTGCTTATCACTATTATTTATCATCTATTTATAACTAAAAAATAAATAATATATAGCAATTGTCGAAAGTTATTAAAATTTGAAATTACCAAAAAAATTAAATTTTAGTTATTTATTAAAATGATTTTAAACAAATCTTTATTGATTCTCATTGTTTATGTATATAGCACATGTCGAATTTCAGTTCGAAATAATTTAAAATTAATTTAATTCAATTAAAACAACAAAAAACTTTTAATAATTTTCGATTTTCTTAATTATTTAAAAGTAATTATAATCTGTCGATTTATTTTTATTATTCGACACTTTCAAAAACATAAACTAGTATAATTTCCGCAAATATAAATTGTTCCCTCATATTTGCCTGCCATAACTGGAGGAACATTTAAATAAAAGAATAATGTTATTGTTTCTTGTGGTCTCAAATTTTTATAAAGAAGAATATAGTTATTTGATAATTGTAATAAAGTAGAATTAAAAGTGGAATTTACATATAAATTATTTGCAGGAATTATATAACCTAATGTTATATTAGTTAGATTATCTGCTTTAATCCAAATTGTTAAATTAACATTTCCAACATTTGTTATATTGTAATATGATATATTATTATTTTCAGCTGAAACAAAAGAATTTGGAAAAACATTTCCAAAGCTTACATAATTAAAAGTAACATTTATAGCTTCAATTGCTATTCCAACTTCAACAGTATCATTAGCTTCTAAAGCTGGATATCCTAATGAAGAGCCATCACAAATAACTTTCCAATAAAATGTTCCTCTTTCGCTAAAGCTTCTAGTATATTCATATAATAAACTTGTTGTGTTAAAAATCATTTGCTCCCATGGGGTCCAAGTCCCACTAATATTAAATGATATATTACAATAAACATCTGTTCCATTAATTGAATTTCCTGTTGTTGCATCACTATAATTTGCATAAAATGTTATATTTTCATTTATGTCTTTGGATGTAAAATCTGTATCGTCCCAAATTTCTAATATTGCATTTCCTACTCCGCCAGCATATGCATAGAAATGAGTTACATTAAACCAAATATGAGTTTCATTTTGCTGAGCATTATAATAATCTAAATCTTTTATATCCCATAATGAACAATTTGCAGTTTCAAAATTCCAATCTAAACAATGTAAAATTTTATTAATTTTAATTCCATTTTTTGGTATGTATAAAGTTGCATGAGAATAAACTAAGTTTGAATCATTAAAAGCAAAAATAGGAGTAATATTTAAAATCGAGTCTGGTTTAAATCCTTTATAGTCTTCAACTATTTGAGAAATTAAATTCAAATCTTGGGTAACATTAATTTGATGAATTATAACAGTTAAATTGCTTGTATTTATTTGCTGAGTTATTGATATTGAATAATTTTGAAAACGTTCTAATGGTTGAGAATGAAATTTAGAAAAGAAATACATTAAATTATAGTCTTTATCTAATAAATTTACTAATGCTTTTTCATTAAGTTGATAAGAAGAATTGAAAATAGTAAAATTAAATAAATTTATAGCTTTAACTATTTTAATTATAACATTAGAAGTATCATTTTGCGGAATAAGTTGAATTGAAGAGCTAAAGTTTGCATCAATTAACCAAATTGAACCTATATTACCAGTTGCATTTACTAGCCAACTTAGGTTACAAGATTCATCTTTATTTAAGTATCCACAAGCTTGAATTCCAATTAGCTCATAAACATCTCCGCTCATTATTTCCGAAAAGCTTTGATTATGTAAAAGAAAATTCTTTGAAATGTCATAAACTTCAAAATAGCTATCTATTCCTTTTTTTATGTAAGTGGTTTGATTTATTTCTGGAAAAGTATAAGTGTGGACATAAATTTTATCAGAAGGTTCAGCTGCATAAATATCAACCTCTGCTAAACCAGCTGTTCCTTGTACCCCATCAATAACAACTCTTACCCATCTTGTTTGTCTAGGCAAAAATTCTATTTCTAAACCTTTAGAACCATCTGGAGGTAAAGCTCCAAAAGAAACTATGCTACCATCTTCAAATTCTAAATGCCCAGAAGTTATATTATTCTCGTCAGGAGGATCCCAAAGAACCGCTTTGCTTACATTTACTGGAATGTTAAAACTAATGTTTAGCCATGCCCCTGCACCTTCTCCATTCGATTTCCAATACGGATAGATAGGACCCCAGCTAGCATAACTTTCATTAAAAACCAAATCATCTATTGCTTTTTCAGGAATATATGAATCGAAAGTATAAGAAGAGGCTTTAACTGATGCTCCTTTATGTAAAGATGCATAATCTATTTTGTTGGTTGTTTCTAAATAACCTGAAGGATATGAACGAGGAAATCTTAAAAATTGGGTATTCCATCCTTCTAGCTTTATACTTCCATTAAACAATTGAACAGAATCTATTAATATAGTTGGGTAATATCTTGAATATAAGTCTTGACCTTTTCTTATTTCTATTGTTATGTTTTTAATTAAATTTCCAACAGGTTTATAATTTGCTATTTTAGAAATAACCTTTGTCCAATAACCATTCCCAGGATTACCACCTACATAAACTCCCTCTTCGGCATACCAGTTTCCTAAAGTTGA
>JAGDWU010000007.1:3436-3818 GCA_023256115.1 Candidatus Aenigmatarchaeota archaeon
GTGTATAAGAGACAGCTATTACCATATATCCAAACACTTAGATATAAGTCGTCTGTAACATAAATCGGTTGGGGAAAAGTTTGTGAAATTCCCCAATATAATGCATTTGGAGTTAAAGTGACACTACTGCTACCTACTGCTCCAAAGCTACAAATTCCATCATGGCTAATAGAATTAATAGAAGGAGTTTGTAAACCAGAAATTATAGTCCACCCTTCTGCGGTACAGGTTTCAAATCCACCATTGATTATATAATTTATCCCATTTATACTTTTATTCAAATTTTTTCTATACCAAAAAGGTGTTGTTCCTTCTATGGTATTTATTAATTTTTCGGGCTCAGATGTTTCATTATATCTAGGATTAGCAATAACAGAACCAC
>JAGDWU010000086.1:0-1044 GCA_023256115.1 Candidatus Aenigmatarchaeota archaeon
CCATTAACCATACTAAGTCTCTCTCAAAGGCCTCCAAGAAGTTACCTGGTAGTATTTCATTTCTTAAATCTTTTGCTAACTTATCTATGATCTTTGATGCTTCTTCATGTATTTTTTTCTCATTTTCACTTCCTCGGGCATATATCATCCCATATATGCCTCCTCTTATAAGTTGCCCTAACTCAAAATATTCATTTAAATATCTTACTCCAGAAGCTTTCTCCATAAAATCTATTATGAATTTTTTACTTATATTTTTTATTCTGGGAGAATCTTTCCAAAGTTTTATGGAAATTTTAGTTAAATTTTCAATCACATTAGAATCTAGAATGTTCTTAACTAGTAAGTAATAAGAAAACTTCTCTAATAAATTATAAATTATTTCGGTATTCCATTCTCTTTCTTCAAAACAATCTTTTAAAACATAAAAATAAGCTAAAAACTTCGCCAGATTAGAGTCTTTCGGATGTTCTCCAAAAAGCCTTTCTACAAACTTGAGATTAGATATTTCAAAAAAAGAACCTTCCATTGTAGATTTTTTCCAAGCTATTACTCTATCTACCTTAAATATCAGCTTTAATTGAGCTAATAGAGAATAAAAAGAAAGTAAAAAAATGAGTGAGTTTAAATAGTCTCTTCCTTCTCTTAACTCTATTAACTTATCTTGATCTTCTATTCTTATTCTTTCATAGTGATTTAGAGCTCTCTTATTTGAATAAAAATGATTATAAAGATTATAAATCTCTTTATTCACTTCAACAGGAAAATAAAAAATATACAAGGAATTTCGAACAACTATGGGAAAGCCTTTTTCTAATATCTCCCTAATTAAGACAAAGTTCAATATGTTATTTTCCTGTTGAATGCCCAAGGGGCTCCTATTTTTAAACTGGTTTCTACTTATTACTGACGGTAAAGTAAAAGTATCGAACTGTTTTCTTTGCGATAATTTATATGATAAGTGAGCATCAAATATTTTGTTCAAGGTTGATAAATCTATGTTTAAAATATCCTCTTTTTTGATTCCCCTTCTCTTATTTGTAG
>JAGDWU010000086.1:1054-3807 GCA_023256115.1 Candidatus Aenigmatarchaeota archaeon
GTAGCCCTATCTAACATGTTTAACCTTATACCTTTTTGTTCTAAGAGATGATACAAGTATTCGCTCATTAAGTTTCTTATTGAGCTTAAAAATAAATGAGACATAATAGTTTTATGAAAATTGAATTTTTAAATCCTTTCAACAATACTTGTTTTAGCCATCCAAATAAATACTGGTTAAATCATGTGAGTGAAATAATATTAATTTTAGAAAGTTTGAATAACTTGGGTTTTAGATTTAACGAAAAGTATTCAAATTCTTTTGCTTTATTTCATGACTTAGGAAAATTATGTAGTAGATGGCAAGATTACTTATTAGGAAAAGATAAAAAAGTAAAACATTCTGGTCTCTCAGCTTTTTTAACGTTTAAATTTTTAAAAGAAGGGAAACCAGAATGGTTGAAGGAATTGTTAGAAAGATTCGCTGTTCCTTCAAATTTCAGTGAAAAAGAAAAGAGAATACTCACATACCTAATTTTATTACATCATTCTGATATAAAGACACTGAGCAGAGAGGTAGACCCCACTTATAGGGATTTTTTCGATGATGATATCTTAAATTATTTGAAATTTTCTTACGAAGAGGACTTTAATAAATTTACAAAGGAAATGGATACGGTTAGTAGTCCTCTTGAACTTCAAAAAAGTGAGGCTAAAAATTTTCTTGATTCTTTCGCAGCATTTAAAATAGGCGATACTATCTCAGGTAGTTTCAAAAGAAATTTGAGAAATGAAGAAATACCTAAACTACTTTATAGATTTGGGATAGACAATATAGATGTGGAATTAACTCCTACTCTTGTAAAAAGCCTGTTAATAAGCATAGGATCTGAAGTAGATGAAAAAAGATTGAAAGAACAAACAAGATTTTTAGAGCAAAAAGTAAATATTCTAGTAGCACCCACAGGCTTTGGCAAAACAACTTTTTCTATTTTTAAAGGAATAAATAGGAATAAAAGATTGATTATAACTTTACCCACAATAACTGCAATAAATCAATTTCTAAACAGAACAAAAACCGTAATTAAAGAGCTTGGATACTTTTCAGAATTTATAGGAACTTACTACTATTTTTATAATCCCTTCAAATCTCTCGAAGACGAAAAGTTAGCATTAGACGAATATTTCCTTTCACGATACCTACTAAAACCTATCATGATAACAACCGTAGATCAATTACTTTTAACATATCTCCAAACAAAGGAATATTTTATAAAAAGATTTTCGCTGCAGGACAGAATTTTAATAATAGATGAAGTTCATCTCTTATCGCCTAAAATGCTTTATTTTCTAGTAGGCTTTTTGAAAGAATACACAAATTTATTTAAAGACATTATTTTTATGTCTGCTACCTTTCCCAACTTCTTAATAGAAATTTTAGGCAAAGAATTGAAAATAGAAAAAGATAATGTAATGAAGCTGAGTGAATATTATTCGAAAGATAGAATTCGGATTGAACTAATTAATAGAAATTTTGAAGATATGTGTAAAAAAGTGGAAGAATTAATAAAGGCTGGCTATAAGAAAATTCTTATTATTTTTAATACTGTAATTAAAGCACAAGAATTTTATGAATATCTCAAGAAAAAGAATTTGAAAATTGAAATAAAACTTTTTCACTCAAGATTTATTTACAAACACAGAAAAAGAAAAGAAAAGAAAATACTTGAAAAATTAGAAGACGAAAAACCCAAGAAACCTTATTTATTAATAGCTACTCAAGTAGTAGAAGTATCACTAGATGTAGATTTCGAAATTCTAATTACAGAAGTTGCACCTTTACCAGAATTGATTCAAAGATTTGGAAGAGTTAATAGAAAGAGAAAGTATATACCTAGAGAGCCTAATGTTTATATTTTCACATATTTTGATGAATCAGAAAAGATTTATGAAAAGGAATTAATGGACATCACCCTTAACATATTAAAAGAATATGTAAATGGAGGACTTGTCAATGAAAGTGAACTGATAAAGGAATTAGATAAAGAAGAAGATTTTAAAAAGAAATATATAAAACTTTACGAGGAATCTAAAAAGGAATACGAAGATCTGTTAAACAAATGGATTGGAGAGCACTGTAACTATTTTTATTACCTACTATCTGAGGGAACAGACGAAGAAACATTAGAAGAAATTTCTCAACTTCTTAACATAAGAGATAGCATCAACACTCTCGTTTTTGTTAATCCCGAGGACTTAGAAGAAAGAGAAAAAAAGAAATTTAATGAATTAGAAAAGAGTTTATCACAAAGTATAAAAGAAAGGGACTTTTATAAATTTTTTGCAAGCAAACTAATGCTTAAGGAATTTACACTTTCCTTACCTTTTTACTTTCTTAAAAACTTTAACATAGAGATAGGTAAGGGAATACCTATCTTACCCACTCGCATATATTCTAAAGAAATAGGCCTAAATATAAAAGAATTAAAAAACAAGAAAGGTGAAGGAATAATTCTATGAAAATGCAAGAAATTTTATCACCAGACGAGTTAATTAATTTATTAACTAATGGGAGTAAGATAAACTACTATGTTATTTGTAAAACAAAACTTTGGCTTTTTTCACACTTTACTAATATGGAGCACGAATCAGAACTTGTGAAAATTGGTGAATACATAGAATTAGCTTTTTATAAAGAAGTTGCGGTTAAGCAAGTTCTAATAGATCAAACCATCTCAATCGATTTTATCAAAAAAGGTGAGAAATTAATTTTGCATGATATCAAAAAATCTTCAAAGTTTGAAAAAGCTCACA
>JAGDWU010000099.1 GCA_023256115.1 Candidatus Aenigmatarchaeota archaeon
TGTTTCCAAAATTTTTTCTATATTCAGAGGTTCAAAAATAATTTTTGGAATTTTTTGTTCATACCAACTTATTTGTGCTTTTTTTCTTTTTTCAATTAAATTTTGATAAAAGTTTGTTCCATTTTGCAAATCTAAAAATTTTGCCAAATTTGAAAGTGCCTCTAAAATATGTCTTTTTAATGTTTTTTTGTTTTGAACAATTTTTTTAAATTCTATTGCAAAATCTAAAGCATTTAAATTTAATAAATAACCATATTTTTTTGAATAATTGATAATATTATTAATATGTGTTTTATTGCTACATTTTAAACTTAAATATTCTTTAAACTTTTCCCAATCTAAATTCATAATAAAAAATGAAAAATTACTTATAGCCTTATTAATATATTTATGGAAAAAGTAACAATTTCTTTAATAAAAGCTGATATTGGTAGTTTAGCTGGTCATGGAAGAGGGAGCGAAGATGTTTTAAATGTTGCAAAAGATTTATTAGAAAAAGCTAAAGCTGAACAAAAAATAATTGATTTTTTTGTTTATTATGTTGGAGACGATTTGCAATTGTTAATGACACATAGAAAATTCATAGAAGATCCTGAAATTCATAAATTGGCTTTCGATATTTTTTTGAAATGTAGCGAAATAGCAAAAGAACTAAAATTGTATGGTGCAGGACAAGATATATTATCAACAGCATTTAGCGGAAATTTAAAAGGATTAGGCCCAGGATTTGCTGAAATGTGCATTGAAGAAAGAAAAAGCGAGCCAATAATTGCATTTAGTGCAGATAAAACTGAGCCAGGAGCTTGGAATTATTATTTGTTTAAAATATTTGCAGACCCATTTAATACTCCTGGATTAGTAATTGATCCAAAATTGCATTCTGGTTTTATATTTGAAATTCATGATGTTTATGAACATAAAAAAGCAAGATTTAGCATGCCAGAAGAAATGTATGATGCACTAGTTTATTTAGGCGCTCCAGCAAGGTTTGTTGTAAAATCTGTATTTAAAAAAGATAACATGGAAATTGCTGCAGTAAGCTCTGTTGAAAGGTTATCATTAATAGCTGGCAGATATGTAGGAAAAGACGATCCTGTGCTATTAGTTAGAGCACAAGAAAGATTTCCTAGCGTTGGAGAAATTTTAGAACCATTTGCAAATCCAATTTTTGTTGCTGGCGGAATGAGAGGTTCTCATTATGTTCCTTTAATGCCAGTTTCATTAAAAGATGCTCATCCAACAAGATTTGATGCACCAGCAAGAGTTGTTGCATTAGCATTTAATTTGAAAAATGGTTATTTATCTAAGCCAGTTGATTTATTTGACGATCCAGCATTTGATAGAGCAAGAGAAATTGCAAATGAAATGATGGACATAATAAGAAAGCATGGCCCATTTGAACCGCATAGATTACCGCTAGACGAAATGGAATATACTACTTTACCATTAGTTGAAGAAAAATTAAGGAATAGATGGGAAAAATTGTAATAGAACTAGCTTAATGTTAAAGAGTTGCATTAATAGAGTATTTGAAGTTTATTATGATAGAAAAATTAGTTAAAGAATTGAAAAAAATTAAAGAAGTCGAAGCAATAATACTTTTTGGTTCTCATGCAAAAAAACAAGCAAAACCATTATCTGATATTGATATTGCTGTTATAGTTAAAAAACCGAGTAAAAAATTAGAAACAGAAATAGGAAGCCTTTATTCTAAAGATATTGATATTGTTTTATTTCATCGCTTGCCTTTATATATTCAGTTTGAGGTTTTAAAATTTGGAAAACCACTTTTCATAAGAAATGAAAAGTTTTTTGAAAAAATTAAATTTAAAGTTTTAAAAGAATATTTGGAAATGTCAAGCAGCTATGAAAGAATGAAAAAATTGATATTAAAATGAGATTAGCTTCAATAATAGCAAGATTAGAAAAACATAGAAAAAAGGCAAAGGAATTAGCTAAAAAGGATATTTCAAATTACTTTATTTTTACTTCCTTGGCAATGAAATGTTTTCAAGCTGTTAATTCTGCAATAGAGTTGGGTGAATATATTGTTTCTGTTAAAAAATTGGGATTTCCATCAAAATATAGAGAAATATTTGAGCTATTGTATGAAAATAAACTAATTTCGAAAAAAACATTAAATTGCATTAAAAGATTAATTTTTTTAAGAAATTTAATTGCGCATGAATACTACCAAATAACAGAAAGAGAATTAAAAGAGATGGTTAAATTATTAGATTGTTTAAATGAATTGATAAAAGTTGCAAAATCTTTAAAATAATTGTTATTTACAAGCTCTTTTTTCGCATGAAAATAATACTTGTGTTACATCATTACAAATTCCATTTATATTTATTTTAATATTATCATAATCACAATTCATATTGCTAACATCTACAATTGTAAAATTATATTCTCCTGGCGATAATTGTTCAGTTAATTTTTCAACTTTAAATTTATCAGCACATACAATGCTTGCAGATAAATTATATACTTTATCACTTCCAGATGATATTCCATAAAATATTTTTAAATGCGTTAAATTTAACTCAGTAGAAAGAGAAAATAATGCTTCACAAGGTTTTGCAATTCTTTCTGCCCCTTTTGTTTGTTGTAGTATAAATCCCTTAAAATATAAATAAATAAGCAATCCAATTGAAACTGTAAAAACAACTAATAAGACTACTGCAATAAATGTGCTTATGGTTTTCATAATGATATTTAATGATATTTAAGCTTAAATACTATTAATTCAAAATATTTTTATGAAAGCTGTTAGTACTTTTGTTGCAGTTATTATATTAGTTGTAATAGTAATTGGATTGGGAATGATTTTTTCATTTTGGCTAAGTAAATTTTTTAGAACTCAGCAAACTGAAATTGGTAGTGCTATGGGCAAACAACAAAAATGTGCAAGTGCTTATCCATCAATAGAAGAAGTTAGAAAAAATTCTGTTGTAATTTCAAATCCTTTTGATGTAGAATTAAGTAATGTAATAGTTTATGCTGAAACAGAAATATTTGGTAAAATTGATTTGTTAAAACCATATGATTTAAAAGTTGTAACCAATACTTCATTTGATTTATCTCAATACTCATATGTAAAAGTAAATGCACTTTGTTTAGGAGAAATGTTAGTAAGTCAAACTTGTAAAAAAGGTTGGGAATGTTGGAAAGTATGAAAGCAATTAGTACTTTTATTGCCACAATTTTATTATTAGTTATTTCAATTGGAATTTTTGTTTTACTTTATAGCTTTTTAACAACAACTGTTCAAGCTCCATTAACTAAAGTTGAAAAAGCTACTAAAGAACAAATTTCAACTTCTTTACCAAGCTTGCAAATAAGTGAAATTTCTCAAAAATATGTAAAAGTTTATAATGATGGTGGAACTACATTAACTAATATAAGATTACTTTTAGTTGATGAAGAAGGTAATTATTATTCAGTTCCTTATGGTATTGAAAAATTGGATCCTGGCTATATTGGTTATATCGATATTTCAAAATATTTTGAAAATAAAACATTTGTTAAATTTATAGTTACAACTGCAGAAGGTATAAAAAAAGAAGAGGAATGGAAAAATAGAATTCCAATAACTATTAAAGAAAATTTGGGAATTGATAGAGAATATTATCCTGTTGAGGTTGAAGTAATTTTTCCTAAAGGAGTTGAAAGAGATAAAGTTAGAGTTATAGACGCAAATGGAAATGAAGTCCCAAGCTTTGTTAGATGGATTGAATGTGAAAAGCTA
>JAGDWU010000084.1:0-3344 GCA_023256115.1 Candidatus Aenigmatarchaeota archaeon
ACTTAGGGGTAAGTGTAACCAGGATGTCGCAGGTTCGAATCCTGCCCCCGGAGCAAAGCGGAATCGTTTTCTTGAGAAATTAAATTTTCCTTGTTAAATTTTTGCTTTTTATCACTTTCATCAGGTTCGAACTCTTCATCCTCAATAAGAACACTCTTAATTTTTATGAGTTAAAATTATAAATAAAGAATTTGAAAGTAAAAATTTTTAATGAGCGCCTTGATAAGAGATATAAAAAATATTGAAAATTTAAAAAGAGTTTTTGTTGAAGAATGGAATTGGGATTATCAAGGTTTTAGAAATTATCTAAAAATACCTCAAGAATTAGAAAATAAAATTTTAGAAAATTTTTTACTTTGTCGCAAATCTAATTTTAATGTTTATTTTTTAAGTTTAAATAACTTATCAAATCCCGAAAAAGATCTTAGGAAAATAGAAAGGACCCTGCTAAATCAAAGAGAAATTAAAGAATTATTAGATAACTCAATTTTTATCTTTGCAACCCCTGATTTTAATTTTATAGATTTTGTTAAAGCAGAAAAAATTGGACCAAAGGTTAGGATTAAAAAATTCTCAATCACTCCTGATAATAGGGATAAATTAAGAACAGCTGAAGAGCAATTGAATAAGCTAAAACTTGATTCTTCTGATTATTCGAAAATAAAGAATTCTATTGAAGAAGCATTTAGCGTAGAAGCAGTTACAGATAAATTTTATAAAGAATTTGAAGATGTTTTTAAAAAGATACAGAAAGAATTAATTAAACAAAAAGTAGACTTAGAAAATGAAGAAAAATCTTCTAAATTAAAAGATTTTATTCATCAAGTTTTAAATAGAATAATGTTTTTATATTTTGTTCAAAAAAGAGGATGTTTTGGAGGAGATAAAAATTTCTTAAAAAATTTTTGGAATGGATATAAAGAAAAATTCAAAAATCAAAATAAGTTTCACTCAGATTGGTTAGATATATTATTTTTCGAAGCTCTTTCCAAACAATCCTGGCTATACAATGACAAACCTTATTTAGGAGAATTCAATCAAATTCTAAAATACGCCCCATATTTAAATGGTGGTTTGTTTGAAAGAAATGAATTAGATAAAATAGGTTGGCAAATTCCCGATGAACTTTTTGATGATATTTTTGAATTTTTTGAAAGCTATAATTTTACAGCAACAGAATCTACTCCTTTAGAAATAGAAATTGCTATTGATCCAGAAATGTTGGGAAATATCTATGAACATATGGTAAACATTGAAGAATTTGAAGAAGAAGGTAAAAAAGCAGGTATATTTTATACTCCAAAAACAGAAATCGAACTTATGATAAGAAGAGCATTAGTTGAATTTTTATTTAACAAAACCAAAATCGAAAAAGAAAAATTATATCAATTTATTTTCCAAGAGCAAGAAGAGGAAGTGCAAGATCCTTTTACAAACGAAGAGGCTAATAAAGTTTTAGATGAGCTTGAGAATATTTTAATTTTAGATCCTGCTTGTGGTTCAGGTCATTATTTAGTTGTTGCTGTTCAGATTTTATATTCATTGAAAGAAGTTTTGTGGCAAAAATTAAATAAAGAACATTTAGATAAATATACAGAAAAGAAAAAAATAATTGAACGAAATATCTATGGTAATGATATTAAAAAATGGGCAACAGAAATTGCAAAATTAAGACTATGGTTAGATCTTTTTGTAGACGCTCCTGAGGAAATTTTAAAAAATCAATATGAGGCAATTTTGCCAAATTTAAATTTTAAAATAAGATGCGGTGATAGTTTGGTTCAAAGATTAGGAAATAAATTAATAGCATTGAGAAAAATTAGTGGATTTTTGAAATACAAGAGAGATTTATTAAAAGAGTTAATTAGAAAGAAAATAGCAGTTTATGAAAATAAAGTAAAAAATGAAGACGCAGTTAATTCAGAGAAGAAATTGCTTCAGAACACTACTTCGGATTTAATTACAGAAACAAAACAAAAAATTCAAAACAAGAATGCTGAAAAACATAAATTAGAAAACCCTCAACCAGCAAAGACATTTTTGGAAGATCAAGAAGTAAAAATTGACAAAGAAGAAATCAAAAAATTAGAAAAAGAGATAGAAAATCTTAAAAAAGAGTTAGAAGAACTTAAGAAATTCAAAGAAGAATTAAGTCAAATGAAAGAACCTCCAATGATATGGGATTTGGCTTTTGCTGAAGTTTTTGAAATGAAAAAAGGTTTTGATATTGTAATTGCAAATCCTCCTTATGTAAGACAAGAAAAAATTGAAGATTTAAATAGATTTTATTCAAAAGGAGAGTATAAAGAAAAATTGATTGAGCAAATAAAAGAGGACTGGAAGTATGATTATGAAGGAAAAATAAGATCAAAATCTCCTATTCCACAAAAATTTGATAAAAAATGCGACCTTTATGTTTATTTTTATCTTAAAGGATTGAAACTTTTAAACCCTGACGGTGTTTTATGTTACATTTCCTCAAATGCCTGGCTTGATGTTGGTTATGGAAGGATTTTGCAAGAAGTTTTGCTAAAAAGGGTACCAATTATTGCGATTTATGATAATCAAGAAAAAAGAAGTTTTAAGCATGCGGATGTGAATACAATTATTGCCTTAATGAAGGCACCAAAAGAAATAGATTTTGATAATGAAATAAAAAATAATGAAGTCAGATTTGTTAATTTCAAAAAACCTTTTGAAGAAATTATGTATTCTGAAATTTTCATTGATTTAGAAAAAGATTATGATTTAAAAGAGTTTCAAGAAGGAAAAAGAAGAGAGAATGAAATTTATCGACTTCATATTGTAAATCAAAAAGACCTATATGAATTTGGGAGGGAAGAGAAAACTCCTACCGGCACTTTATTTCAAAATAATATTGAATATAAAGGCGAATATATAGGCAATAAATGGGGCGGCAAATACTTACGCGCTCCAGAAATTTATTGGAAGATTTTAGAGAAAGGCAAAGGAAAGTTAGTAAAATTAGGAGATATAGCAGAAGTGAGAAGGGGATTTACAACCGGCGCCAACGAATTTTTTTACGTCGAAGATGTAACAGATAAAATTGAGGATGAGTAATATGGAAAAAGAGTTTGAATTTCAGAAGTTTATTAAAAATCAGATTAATGATTTTGAATGGGAGACCTTAGATAAATTTGAAATAGATATAAATGGTGCTAAATTTATTTTCGATTTCGCAATAAGAGATGAATTTAATAATTTTTTGTTAGAAGCATCCATTAAAGCAAAATCTTTCGACGAGGCTAATTCTATTTTTAATAGAAATATAGATCTATTATTTTCAGCTATATCGTTCATTTCTTTTTCGCCACTGACTCTGG
>JAGDWU010000084.1:3354-3682 GCA_023256115.1 Candidatus Aenigmatarchaeota archaeon
TCAAATTTAGAATTGATGATAGATTTATAGGAATAATCAAACTTCCCTTTAAAACAATGGAAAATGCCCATATTCCTTTTAATACAGATCTAAGCTTTATTAAATTTCAAGATTTCTTACAAGAAGAGAAAATTAAGGATTTAATAAGCTCTTTTAATAAAAATAAAAACTTTTATAGAGCTGCATCAATTTTTAGATCTGCTCTGGTAAATGATTATACATTGTCGATGATATTTGTTTATAGCTTATTAGAACAATTAGCAAATATGTCAAATTATAAATTACCCAAGAAGTGCCCTAAATGTAATGTAGAATTAGGCGAAAGACC
>JAGDWU010000037.1 GCA_023256115.1 Candidatus Aenigmatarchaeota archaeon
CTAGGATGCCGGGCTTTGGTACTAACCAAAGCTCAGATAAGTGAAGAAACCCGGAGACCCCGGTTCGAATCCGGGCGGGGCTATTTAATTTTTTTTATTTTGCTAGGTTGTATTAAAAGCTTAAAAATATGTCCATGCTTAATTTATTTTTTCATGTTAAATATATGAAACAATTCATATTGATAAACTTGTAGAAATTTAATTCACATTATGCTAGAAATTGGAATAGTTGGAAAACCAAATGCTGGCAAATCAACATTTTTTAAAGCTGCTACTTTGCAAGATGTTAAAATTTCTCCAATTCCATTTACAACATTACAGCCAAATAAAGCAATTGCTTATGTTTCATTTAATTGTGTTTGCAAAGAGTTAAATGTTAAGTGTAATCCTAAAGATGGTTTTTGCATAGATGGAATTAGATTTGCTCCAATAATTTTATATGATTTACCTGGCTTAATTCCTGGCGCTAGTGAAGGCAAAGGTTTAGGAAACGAATTTTTAAGTCATTTAGGCAAAGTAGATGCGATTTTGCATATAGTCGATTTTTCTGGTTTAACAGATAGCGAAGGCAAACCAACAGAAAATTATGATCCGCTAAGCGATATTGAATTTCTAGAAAATGAATTAGTAAAATGGTTTTGTAAAATTATTGAGAAACACATTCCAAAATTTTATAATTCAAAAGAAGATTTGATAAATAAATTAAGCGAAAAATTAAGCGGGTTAAAAATTAAAAAAGAAATAATAGAGGAAACTTTTGAAAAATTTGATATAAGCGATAGAGAAAATTTTGCAAGGGAATTATTAAAGAAATCAAAACCCATGCTAATTGTTGCTAATAAAATTGATTTGATTCAATCTCAAAAAAATTTTGAAAAATTAAAAAATTTGATTAACGAACCATTAATTCCTGCAAGCGCAGAAGCAGAATTAGTTTTAAAAAATTTAAGTAAAAATGAAATAATAAAATATATTCCTGGAAGCAAAACTTTTGAAATATTAAAAAAAGAAAAATTAACAACAGAACAATTAAATGCATTAGAAAATTTGAAAAAAATAATGGAAAAATTTGATGGAACAGGGGTTCAAAAAGCTTTGAATGAGGCAGTATTTAACATACTAAAATATAAAGCAGTTTATCCTGTTGAAAATGAAAATTTATTAAGCGATAAAGAAGGAAATATTTTGCCTAACGTCTTTTTATTAGAAAAAAATGCAACAGCTTTGGATTTAGCTTATAAAATTCATAGCGATATAGGAAAAAACTTTGTAAAAGCTTTAATAGTTAATAAGAAAAAAATTGTGGGAAAAGAATACATTTTAAATCATAGAGATGTTGTTAAAATATTCTTTAAAAAATAAATAAAAGGAAAGGCTACATTATATCGAACTTGAAACTTCTCTTTCCGCTGTACCTATTTTCTCTACTGGAGATATTGGTTGTGGTTGTGGTATCACTTTTGCCCTTCCTATTATAAAACTAGATCGAATTTCCCACAAACTTGTACATTTTTCTCTAAACTCTTCTCTTAATTCAACTATTTTTTCTATATTATTTTCATCTATAGCCTTTTTCAATTCACTTAATATTTCAACACATTCTTCCTTTTTTTCACAAACTTTTTTAATAACTTCTCTTGCCTCTGTTTCTAGTTCGCTTAATTTTTCACATTTTTCTTTAAGCATTTTTACGACATCTTCTAAAAACTTTTTCTCTATTTCTTTAGCTTTTTCTTTACTTTTAGTTTCCTTTTCTATTTCTTCTATTTCTGCTTCTTCACTTCTTTTAACTTTTTCCCATTTTAGCTTAATTTTTTCTCTTAATGCAAGATCTTCTAGCTTTGTTATAGCTTCTTGTATTTTTTCTATAGTTTGTTTTTCACAAATATCTTTTAATATTTGAACTTTTGAAGCATTTACATCTTCAGGAAGTCTAGCTATTAAGTCTTTACATATTATAGTTAAATTTTTCGCTATTTTATATAGTTTTGCTATAACTTTTGGTTTTACTTCTACAAGATATCTTTTATTTATTTCTTCAACTTCTTTTCTTATTTCTTTTGAAATCTCTTCTCCTTTACATACAGGGCAAGTTACGTTGCTTATTCCGGCAGCAGTTAAATTACTATAAATTTTTTTTGCTAATTCAGGTCTTCCAACAACTAACACTTTTTTTATTTGTGGATTTTGAGAAACAATATTTTTAACTCTTTCTATAACATTTGGTATTTCATTTTCACTTCTAACTAGTATCGATGCTCCTTTTGGAACTTTTTTTGTTTCAATTTCATCTTTAAAACTTCCAACAGCAGCTATTACTAAAACTTTAGAATGATTTAAAGCTTTACTTTCAATTTCTTTAGCTTTACTTTTTTCATCTCCAATTTCTTCTTCTATATTTTTTGTAATGTTTTTAACCTTTTCTTTTACTGCTGTTAAATTTCCAAGAAGTATTATTTTGTCTGGTTTACATAAACTAATAATCTCTTCTATTTCAGCTGGCAATTCGTCTTTTGGAATCAATATCATTGGAATTCCTTTTGCAATTGAATATTCTGCAGCTTTCAATACTAAGTCTTTAGCAGGTTTTGCATTTACTTTTTCCCATGCATCATCATAATTATCGCCAACCAAAATAATTTCGCTACAGTTTCCTAAAAAGAAATGCCTAAAAACTTTCGCTGATGTACCAAATTTTGTATATCCATATATTCTAGTTACATTTTCTTCTCCAAATCTTATTTTTAATTCTTTTTCTATTTGCTCACTAACAACTACCGGACCTCCAAATATGTAGATATGTTCCGGGTTAATTGATTGAATTTCTGATAAGGTTTCTGGAGTAATACTATTAGGATCTACTGTAAAAACATATGCTCCTATAAAGCTTGCAACTTGCTGAGCCACTGCTATATCTGGATATGTAGCGTTTGTTGTTATTATGACATCTACTGCGAAAGCCGGGGTTACTAGCATTACAAAAGCTAATAATATTACAAGCTTCTTTTCCATAAACTATATTAAGAAGAATATATTACTGAATCATAAGAAAATAAAAATATATTTTTATATAAAATAATAGTTAAAAGAATAAATTATAGAGCGGGGTGGACCAGCCTGGAGTGGTCGCCGGGCTCATAACCCGGAGGTCGGTGGTTCAAATCCACCCCCCGCTATTTTTTATTTTTCTCGTTAAAAAAATAAAAAGAAAGGAAAGAGAGCATCAAGTTAAGTTTTATTTTTTATTCTCCTTCTTTTTTCTTTTTCATGTTTTATATAGTATAAAAGATAAAAAGATTTAAAAACCAGAAATACATATTTCTTAATATATATATTCTTTGATATATTTCATCTTCAATATTTTTTTAGCCTAAAAGGACTAAAAGAATAATAAAAAATTCACAAACAAAATAACTACCATTTGGTAAATTCGTTTTTTATTGAAAAAGTAGAAACAAAATAGTTTTTAAACAAATACTAAAAAGTTATTTATTTTTATTATTTTATGGTGAAAACAAAAATAATATTTGGCGAAAGAAAGGGAATAGATGTTGAATTTGAAATAGGAAAAAAACTAGAAATAAAACTAGAAAATAATAAAATAAAAGTTAAATTAAAAAAAACAACTTGCTTAGAAGCAGGCGC
>JAGDWU010000085.1 GCA_023256115.1 Candidatus Aenigmatarchaeota archaeon
TCAGACTAATGTAGGATTGAAAGATAATTTGTATTGTAGTTAGCAGTTTGAAACAAGCTTCTATTTTTTATAAGGATTTTCAATTATAACAGCTAAGTTTATGCCTAATGGTAGTTCGCTTCTCACATAAGATACAAATAAAGTAATAACAATAAATAAAAATATATACACACAAAAACATTAGTAGTAATTTAGTATTAATAATTTATTATATTATGGAAGCAGAAATTAGATCTTTGCCAAGAATTGGAGAAAAAGCACCATCCTTTGAAGCAATAACTACAAAGGGAAAAATAAAATTTCCAGAAGATTATAAGGGAAAATGGGTAGTATTATTTAGTCACCCAGCAGATTTTACGCCAGTATGTACTACAGAGTTCTACGCATTTCAAAAGAGATATGAAGAGTTTAAGAAATTAAATGTAGAATTGATAGGATTATCTATAGATCAGGTATTTGCTCATATAAAGTGGATAGAATGGATAAAAGAAAAATTAAATCTAGAAATAGAATTTCCAATTATTGCAGATGATCAAGGAAAAGTTGCAAGTTTATATGGAATGATACATCCTGAAAAAGGAACAAATACAGTAAGAGCAGTGTTTATAATAGATCCAGAAGGAATAATTAGAGCAATATTATATTATCCACAGGAATTGGGTAGAAATATTGATGAAATATTAAGAATGGTAAAAGCTTTACAAATTGCCGATAAACATAATGTAGCAATTCCAGCAAATTGGCCAAATAATGAAATAATAGGAAGTAAAGTAATAATTCCTCCGGCAAAGGATGTAGAAGAAGCTATGAAAAGATTAGAAAAAATAAAGAAAAAAGAATTAGAAGGATTTGATTGGTGGTTTGCATACAAAGAGATAAAGTAATTTCTTTTCTTTTCATTTTTTTATATTAATTTTATCAAAAAAGCCAAAGTAAAAAAGTTTTATATCAAAAATATTCTTAATAAGTTATTAATCGCGTTATATAAATTAGCACTTGAAAAGTTATAACATTATATTTAAGGTCATAATGATGACTAACTTAATAAGAAGTTAAAAAACAGTCTTACAGCTCTAAAAGCTTGTGTAAACAATCACAAGTAATGTAATGAAACAATTATAAAATTAATACATCTCTTGAGAAAAAGCGATAGTGTATTAGGCAAATTTTACATTCGTACTTCTATAGCTTAAAGGATTAACATCTTGTTAATAAATATAAGTTTATAAAATTTTAAGGAACAATGTATAATATGAAGTTTTATATTGAAACATATGGCTGCTCAGCAAATAGGAATGATAGCGAAATAATGATAGCTTTATTACTAAAAGAGGGATTTGAATTGTGCAATAATTATAATGATGCAGATTTAATAATTTTAAATACTTGTAGCGTAAAGCAAGCAACAATAAGTAGAATGTGCGAAAGAATGAAATTATTCTCTCAAACAAAAAAACCATTAATAATAGCTGGTTGCTTAACAAAAGTTAGAAAAGACTTAATAGAAAAGTTTGCTCCAAATGCAAGTTTAATTTCGCCAAGCTCAATAGATAAAATTGTTGATGTTGCAAAAACAACAATAAATAATAAAAAGGTTGAATTTTTAAATGGAAATGCAAACAAAGCAATTTTACCTTCTTTTAGGTTTAATAAAATAATTGAAATTGTTCAAATTGCAGAAGGTTGTTTATCTAATTGCACATTTTGCGCAACAAAAATTGCTAGAGGAAATATAAAAAGCTTTAGAATTGGAGATATAAAAAGAAAAATTGAAAATGCAATAAATTCTGGAGCAAAAGAAATTTGGATAACAAGCCAAGATAATTCTGCTTATGGAAGAGATATTGGAACAAATTTGATTGAATTATTAGAAGAAATTTTAAAAATTGAAGGAAAATTTTGGATTAGAGTTGGAATGATGAACCCTCTACACTTTAAAAAGCTTGAAGTTGAAAAATTAGCAGAGTTATTTAATAACGAAAAAGTATTTAAATTTTTGCATGTTCCAGTACAATCTGGCTCAAATAAGGTTTTAAATGATATGCAGCGAGGTTATACAGTAGAAGAATTTTTAGAGTTTGTTGAAATATTTAGAAAAATTGTTAAAAATATTACTATTGCAACTGATATTATTGTTGGCTATCCAACAGAAACAGAAAAAGATTTTGAAAAAACTCTTGAATTAATAAAAGAATTAAAGCCAGATGTTGTAAATATTTCAAGATTTAGCGCAATAAAAGGAACAAAAGCTTATAATTTGAAAAAATTAAATTCAAAAATATTGAAAGAAAGAAGTAAAGAATTAACTAATTTAGTAAGGAAAATAAGTTTTGAAAAAAACAAAAAATGGATTGGTTGGAAAGGAGAAGTTTTAATTGATGAAAAGGTAAAAAATGGATTTATTGCAAGAAACATTTATTATAAACCAATTTTTATTAAAGAAGGGGAATTGGGAACATTTAAAGAGGTAAAAATAAAATATGCTTATCCAAATTTTTTAAGTACTGTTAAAATAAATTAATTTATGCCTATTTGTCCTTATTGCAAAAAAGAGTTGGAAGAAGAAGAAATGGTAAAGCATATGTACATGCATTATAAAGAATCTAAATAGTTTCTGCTTTTTTTCTTTTCGATCTTTCTTCTAAATAAAGGTAAAAAGTAATAAAAAGAAGAATAACTAAAAATGATATTAGTATTGAGCTGGGAGATAGAACAAAAAATGCTTTATCTAAATAAAATGTAATTTCCATAATTCTTTTAAATCCTTTATTATTAATTATTAATAATATATTATGCCTACATTAAAAAGTGGGGCAATAATTGTTGGGGCATATGCAAATAAAGTTAGAAAAACTTTATTTGCTCAGTTGAAAAATGATATTAAAGCAGGAACTATAACTTCACAAGAAGTAGCGAGAGCTGCAGGAGAATTAAATCAATTATTATTTAAATTATTTGTTGAAAAAATGAGATTAGATAAAGGAGATGTAGTAAGAATTACTTGCGATTATTTAGTTGAAAACAATCAAATAAAATGGGTTTGGAGTACGCTAAAAGTAGAAGCTTATAGAAAGGTCGCAGAAGATGAAATAAATTACTTTTTAAAAGATTTATTACCTAAGCAAAGCTAAATCTTTAAATTTTTTATTTTTCCAAAATATAAGCTAATATTTTCTGCAATCCCATATACTTCAAACTCTTCAATATTGCTATTTTGTAAATAAGGGCTTAAAAATTCACTTTTTTCTATTACATTAACCTCCGAACCGCTAGAAATTGGAGAAAATGCTGGTAAAACGATTAAAGTTTTGTTTTCATAAAAACCTTTTAACAATACTGGAATTTTTATTTTATCAAATCCATATCTTAATACTATTGCCGGCTGTTCATGCCCAATAATTAAAATTTTTTTGTTCGTTTCAACAATTTTATGACCATGACAAAAACAATAATCTTTAATTTCATATTTTGGATCATATAATTTTGCATTTAGTTTTGATAAAATATTCAGCAAATAATTATCATGATTTCCTCTAACAATTATTATTTCTTTAAATTTTTTTCTTAAAAATCCAAAAAGTTCATAAACTTCTCGCCATTCTTGATTGCTCGCTTCCCCAAATTCATGTTTTACATC
>JAGDWU010000023.1 GCA_023256115.1 Candidatus Aenigmatarchaeota archaeon
TCCATGTTGTACCATCGGTACTTGTTTGAATTTTAACTTCACAAGAGCTTCCTGTTCCTGCCCCATATTTAAGATAACATATTACATTTCCATTTACTACCTGACCTATATCTACTTTAAGTGCTTCGAGCCAAGATGTAATACATGTGGAGTATTCTGTCTTATCTTGAATATGCCAAAAAGGATGGGACCTAATAACTTCTACATTATTTTTTTGTAATATATTTATCCTATCTTTAAAAATTAAAACACATGAACATGACCCACTACCTCCTAATAAATAGCCAGCATCCCAAAGTTTTACACCATTTATTATATAAGGAAATCTTGCACCACTTGAAACAACACTATTATATACTGCGAACGGTTTTAAGCCATTAAGTCCTATAAGATAAATTTGGTCAGCAGGAACAAAAACACCTTTTATAATTACTTCTTTATTAAAATCATAAGTACCATATGACGCTACTGTTCCAGTAATACTTGGAACTTCTTGGAACCAAATGCATTTATACCAATCTTCTCTTAAATCAATTTCTCCCAATCCAGCAACTTCAACTCTTGGATAAATTGATATCATAATTATTTTCTAATTAAACAGTTCTTTTGTTTTTCAAAATTTCAATAACTTTATTAATATCATCAACTAATTCAATTTCATATGTTATTTCAATATCATTTAAAGCAATTCTTACTTCTTTTAAGCATGCTTTTTCTTCATCACTTAATTTATTTATTGCATCAAAATTTTTCAAAAAAACTTTTACTTTCATTTTTTCACTCTTCTTTCAAATTTCTTATTTCATTTTTTTCATCATCATATTCATACTCTATTTTTTTTCTTGCAAATATTTTAACTTTCCAAATCATAATTTAACTACTAATCCACTAAAATTTATTAAAACATTAATATCAAAATCTGCATAATTATAAACATGTATTTCCATATATTCCCCAGCTCTAAAATCAAATCCTTTTGGAATATTAATTTCTACAATTCCATATCCAGTTTCTCTTTGATATACTGTTCCAGCTCTTGCAATTCCAACACTAATTAAACTATTTGTTTCTGTACATACTTTAACTCTATAAATTATCCATGCATATCCTTGTTCTGGAGTTCCAACAACTAATCTTCCCCATGTTTTAGCTTTTAATGTTCCTCCAGCTACTCCTAATAAAAACCATTGATAAGGGCTTAATGTAGTTTCTGGCAATCTTCTTCCCTGCCAAAAATCTGGTAATCCTAATGGCATAATATTATTCTAAAATTTTTTGTATTGATTTTTCTATTTCTAAGCCAGTTAATCCAAAGAAATATATTTCAAATGGAATTACTAAAAAATAGCAAATAAAGCTATGTTCAAATTCATTATCTAAATTATAACCATAAAATGTTAATTTTGTTGGATTATCTCTTAATATAATAAATTCTTTCCATTCAATTACTTCATCATCTCCTGTAATCCAAGCATCTTTATTATATGGAATTATTTGCTTTTCCCCATACCATATTTGTAATCCAGTATTTCCAAAATGCCCGCTTGGAATTCTTATTCTTACCCTATCTAATACTCCGCTGATAAATTCAAATACTTGTTTTTTTGGGTTTGTTATTGTTGTGTTTGGTTCAATACTAAATTTTATAGCATATAATGCCATTACTTTATTATTTTAATTTCACAAGGTTTATTTTCATCATTCGTACAATAATGTATTCTCACTAAATCATAATTTTCCTTAATGCTATTAGCATATTCAATTGCTTTATCTTCACTTTCAAATTCTATTTGTAATTCTAAATTTAATATTTCTTCTCCAAATTCGCTAATTGATTTTTTAAATGCTTCTACAAATATTTTCATAATTTTATTTGTGAATAATTCTTATTGTTTGATGTGTTTTAAGCCCTTCATAATATAACCTTTTTATTTCTTCTGAACTTAATGCTCTATTGTAAATTCTAACTTCATCTATTATACCTTTAGCATAACCATTAAAGCCACGCATTATATGCAATTCAGTATCGCTTGTTCTAACTGTTGTTCCACCAGTATCTGTTGTAGCTACTAGCATTCCATCTAAGTAAAATCTTAAATATCTACCATCAAAAGTTCCAACCCAAAAATGCCATTTATTATCTCTTACATCTTTTGAATAGATAGCACAAAATGCTGTACCTGCAGGATTTTTAAAAAATACAGCTGGATATCCTGCAGAGCTTAAATAAAGCATATAATCATAATCAGTAGATGATGGATTTTTTTGTACAATTCCTTTAGTTCCTGCAGCTCCAACAGGAATTTTAACCCATGCAGCTATAGTAAAACTTGTTGTAAGTTTAAGTGTAGCTCCAGCTCCACAATTTACATAATCATCAATCCCATCAAAACTTAATGCATTACCAAGCTTTCCTTTAACCCAAGTTGCTCCATAAATTGTTCCATGATTTTTAAATCCGCTCTTATCATAAACTTTTGTTCCTTTACCTTCTTCAAAATTAAGATTTAATACACAGCCCGGAAATGTTTTAAGATGCAAAAATCTAATTGGATTAAACTTATGAACTTTGCTTATATAAAGTTCCCATATTTCTTCAGCGCTTAATGCTCTATTATAAATTCTAACTTCATCAATTATTCCATTAACGAAATATCGTAAAAGATAGGTATCAGCCATTATTCTTAAAGGTGCAGTATTAGTAGTTGGAATTGGCCCGCCAGCAATAGTAGTATAACTGTAAAGTTTTCCATTAACAAAAAGCTTTCTTCCAGTTGAATCTCTTGTTATAGCTAAATGAACCCATTCATTTAAAGGAGGCATGTATCCAGTATCCCATCTATAGTTGTTTGTTCCATTACCCCAATCAAAATATAACCTATAACCTTCATACATGAAAAACATTAAGCCATCATATACAGTTGTTCGTTTAGTTATATATGCTACTGGAGAACCATAAGCTCTTTGAAAAAGCCAAAAACTTATAGTTATATCTGGGCCATGAAATATTGTATTATGAGGAATTTCAACATAATCATCAATTCCATCAAAACTTAAAGCATTTCCAAACTTACCATCAACCCAAATAGGTCCTTCAGTTATAAAATCGTAGATTGACCAAGCTCCAATAGTGATATTATTATAAATATAAATTTGAACATTAGATTGTGTTTGTGTTATATTTGTTCTACAAATTCTCCAATCCTCACTATACTCTCCACAAACTACTGGTGAGTTTATGCAAGTTGAACCATTCCACACACATAATTTTCCTCTTGAACCTTTATAGGCATAAGTAATCGTCGTTCCTGCTACAGCATTGTAAGATGTATAAGCGCAAGCTAAACCATCCCCCCCTGTAGAGTTTATTCTAAATGCATATTTGGATTTATAGCCAGAAACAATATCACCCACAGGCAAACCTCCACAATCTAATGTCCAAGTTGGATTTGATGTAAAATCTCCATCTTCAAAATCGTCTATTATTCTTTTATATAAAGTTCCATCGTTTCCATTTCCACTTGAATCTTTTGCATCATTTCCACTACCTTCATCCATAGGAAGCCATAAAACTAAATTTTTATCTAAATTACAATTAGTAACTTTAAATTCTAATCCAGC
>JAGDWU010000109.1 GCA_023256115.1 Candidatus Aenigmatarchaeota archaeon
AATCTTTTTCTAATTACATCTTTTATTTCAATTCTCTCTATTTTACTATTTTTTATAGTTGGAATTTTATGATCGCTTGTTAGTTCAACAAAATCTTCATTATCGCTTAAATAAACTTTATAAACATCTGCTTTTCTTTTTCCTGCTGCTATAATTTTTCTCCATTTTAATTTTTTATTTTTAAAATCATATGAAATTAAATAAATGTCTTTTCCACCTTTTAACAATTCATAAATCTCTTTTGCTTTTAGTATTCCATAATTTGTTATTAATTTTGTTTCAGCACCTAAACAAGTCATTCCACCTTCGTCTGTAATTACTGCTTTTGCTTTTTTCATTGCTGGTACCATATCAGGATTTGTCATTGTAGTTACTAAAATATCACCTTCTTCGATTTTTCCAATTTCTTTTAAATCCAAAACTATTTTTACTTTTCCGCTAGCTATTCCAGGGGAAGCAGGCAAGCCAACTAAAATTGGTTCCTTTTTTATTGTAATTTCTTCTGCCTTTTTTTCGAAAAACGCTGTTACTGGTCTAGACTGAACAATATAAAATTTGCCATTTTCATAAACCCATTCAACATCTTGCGGAAATTTGTAGTGTTCTTCAATTCTTTTTAAAATTTTTGCAAGCTCAATTATTTCTTCATCTTTTAATGCTTGCCTATTTTTTAATTCATTTGGAACTTCAACTTCAATTACTTTTTCATCTTTCAAAATTTTCATTTTTTTCTTTTCACTTATGTGTTTTTCTAAAATTTTCAAGCTTTTTTTATCAACTACATAAGTATCTGGCGTAACAGCTCCGCTAACAATTGCTTCTCCTTGACCAAAAGAAGCTTCTATAACAATTTTGTTTTTTTCACTTGTTACAGGATGTATAGTAAATGCTATTCCAGAAACATATTTCCCTTTAAAGTAATCTTCCTCACTAATTGTTCCTAATTGTTTTTGAACGATAACACACATATAAACTTTCAAATGATCAAAACCTTTTTGTGCTCTATAAAATGTTGCCCTTGCAGTAAATAGCGATGCATAACATCTTTTAATTGCATTTAAAAGATTTTCAAATCCTTTAACATTTAAAATTGTTTCTTGTTGTCCAGCAAAGGATGCACTTTCAACATCTTCTGCAGTTGCAGAACTTCTAACAATTACTGTTAACTCTTTTGTATTATAAAATTTGCTTAACTCTTCATAAGCTTTTTTAATTTCACTTTTAATTTCTTTTGGAAAGTCAAATTTTAAAATTAATTCTCTAATTTTTCTTGTATTTTCCTCTAATTGATAAGCATCATTAACATTTGTATTTTCTAAAATTTTAGAAATTAAATCTTTTAATCCAGTTTTTTCTATAAATTCTTTGTATACATCAGCAACTAAAACAAAAGCATTTGGTACTGGAATTTTTGCATTCCATAATTCGCCTAAATTAGCACCTTTACCACCAGCAATATTAACATCACTCTTTTTCAAATCTTTTAAAAATTTTATGTATTTGTAACTTTTCATAATTATTAAATATCAATTTAAATATTTAATGATTAATATCAAGGATTAGTTATGGAAATATTGAGTTATATAAATTCAAAATTTGGAAAAATAACATTTGAAGAATTTTATAATCTTTTAAATGATGTAATAAATAATTTTAACCAAAAAGAAATTGAAAAAATAAGTGATGAAAAAATTGTTGTAATTGGAGATTTACATGGCGATTTTGATAGCTTAATGGAAATATTAGAAAAAGAATTAAATAACAAAAAAATAATTTTTTTAGGAGATTATGGAGATAGGGGATATTATCAAGTCGAAACATATTTTGCAATTTTAACTTTAAAGAAAGAGCTAAAAGATAAAATAATTTTATTAAGGGGGAATCATGAATATTTAAGCTTTGCTCCTGTTTATCCACATGATTTGCCAAGACAATTACTTGCTAAATTTTCTTATAATGCTGAAAAAGTTTATTTAAAAATAAAAGAATTTTGGGAAAAGCTTAGCTATTGTGCTTTTTCAGAGAAATATTTTTTTGTTCATGGTGGCATTCCAATAAATTTAAATTTTGAAGATTTGAGTAATGAAACAAAAATTCAACTTTTATGGAATGATCCTATTGAAGAAAAAGGATATAAAGAATCTTATAGGGGAATTGGATATTTATTTGGCTATGATATAACAGAAAAATTTTTAAAAAAATATAATTTTGAAAAAATTATTAGAGCTCATGAACCTTGCAATGGAATAAAAGAAAATCATTTCGAAAAGGTTTTAACAGTTTTTTCGATGAGAAATTATTATGGAAATAAAAATATTGGATATTTAAAAATTAATAAAAAAATCGAAAAAGTAATTTTATAATGTTAAAGTTTTTTGGTTTAGGATTAGAAAATGAATATGATTTAACTTTAAAAGAAATAGAAGAGCTAAAAAAATGCGATGAAATTTATATCGATTTATACACTTCAATTTCAAATTTAAACTTAGAAAATCTAAAAAAAATTGTAGGAAAAGAAATTAAAATTGCAAATAGAGAATTTTTAGAAAGTGAAAAAATATTAGAAATAGCTAAAAATAAAAATGTTGGCTTAATAGTTATTGGCGATTGTTTTTTTGCAACAACTCATTTGTCATTATTGATAGAAGCTAGGAAAAGGAATGTAGAGGTTAAAACTTTTCATAACGCATCTATAATATCGGCAATATCAAAATTTGTTTCGACAAATAAAATAGGGCAAATAATTTCAATTCCTTTAAAATCGAAAATTGAAAAGCCATTTAGCGTTTATGAAGTAATAAAAGAAAATAAAAAAAGAAATTTACATACTCTTTTACTATTAGATATTGATATTGAAAAAAATGAATTTCTTTCACCTAGCGATGCATTAAAAATTTTATTAGAAATTGAAAATGAGAAAAAAGAAAATATTATTAATATTGAAGATGAAATTTTAATTTTGGAAAGAATTGGTTGGGAAAATGAAAATGCATATTATGGAAAAATAAAATGTTTTTTGGATAAAGAATTTAAAAATTTTCCATATTCAATTATTTATCTAGCAAAATTAAATAAAATTGAGGAAGAAAATTTACTTTTTTATAAAGTAATGTGTTAGAACTTTAAATCTATTAAGATTTTTTTGAAGGATAAAAAGCTAAAAATGCTAAAATAACTATTATTCCAATAAAAACCAAAATACTTGTCATATCAAAATTTGTAGTGAATTGAAAACCAACAGTTAAAGTAAAAATTATTAGAGCAGCTATAGAAGTTAGAATAAAAACTAATATTTTTCCATATTTTGATGTTGTAATTTCAAACAATTTTGATTCTCCAAAAAGTATTAAAGGGGCAAATAAAATTACTAATAAAAATATTAAAAATAAAAATGAGTAAGCTAAAAATTTTGATAAATATAATCTTAAATCAATTCCAGCTAAAATTGGTGCAGATGCTACTAAAAAACCAATTGAAATAGCAATAGTTGCATTAACTGCAATATTTTTTCTTTCTTCTCCAAAAATTTTTGATTTTCTTAGCAAACCATAAACTATTGC
>JAGDWU010000031.1 GCA_023256115.1 Candidatus Aenigmatarchaeota archaeon
AAATTTGAATTTAAATTTTTAATTAGCAACCAATATCTCTAATGGAAGAATTTAAGATAACACCATGGGAAGTAGAAGGCAAAGTTGATTATAAAAATCTTATAGAAAAGTTTGGTTTAAAAGAAATTGACGATAAACTTTTAGAAAGATTGAAAAAAATTACTAAAGATTTGCATGTATTGATAAGAAGAAAATATTTTTTTGCCCATAGAGATTTGGAAATAGTTTTAGATGAATACGAAAAAAAGAAAGGATTTTTCCTTTATACTGGAAGGGGACCAAGCGGACCTATGCACATAGGCCATTTAATTCCATTTCTTTTTACCAAATGGTTACAAGAAAAGTTTAAAGTAAATGTTTATATAGAATTAACTGACGATGAGAAGTTTTTGGAGCCTAAAAGAAATCTAACTTTAGAAGAAACAAAAAAATGGTCTTATGAAAATATCTTAGATATAATTGCTGTTGGATTTGACCCTGAAAGAACTTTTATTTTTCAAGATACAGAATATATCAAAAACATGTATCCTTTAGCCTTAAAAATAGCTAAAAAAATAAACTTTTCTACAGCTAAAGCAGTATTTGGCTTTACAAATGAAACTAATATAGGCTTAATTTTCTTTCCTTCTTTAGAAATAGCACCAACGTTTTTTGAAGAAAAAATTTGCTTAATTCCTGCTGCAGTAGACCAAGACCCGTTTTGGAGATTACAAAGAGATGTAGCAGAAAAGTTAGGAAAGAGAAAATCTGCCCAAATTCATTCAAAATTTTTGCCCCCTTTAACAGGAATTGAAGGAAAAATGTCAGCTAGCAAACCTGAAACTGCAATTTATTTATCTGACAATGAAAAAACTGTTAGAGAAAAAATTTACAAACATGCTTTTTCTGGAGGACAGCCAACTGTTGAATTGCATAGAAAGCTTGGGGGAAATCCTGAAATAGACGTTAGTTTTCAATGGTTAAAAATTCTTTTTGAAGAAGATGACAAAAAAATAAAGAAAATTGAAGAAGATTATAGAAGCGGAAAGCTATTAACAGGAGAATTAAAAGATATGCTAATCGAAAAAATAGTTAAGTTTTTGGAGAAGCATAATGAAAAAAGAAGAGAAGCTAGAGATTTAGTTAATGTGTTTAAGTATGAGGGGCAATTAGCTAAAGAAATGTGGAAAAGAATTCATCAATAAATTTATAGAACTTTAATTCAGATTATATGAGAAAAAGGAAGGAAAAAGTTTTAATGATAAAAAAAGTTAAAAATCCTAAAATGTCGGTAATAATTCCAACATTGAATGAAGAAAAATATTTGGAAAAAAATTGCAACAAATTTTAAAAGAAAAAAATTTGCTTTTACCAATTCCAGAAGATTTATATTTTTTAATAAAAAAAGCTGTTAGAATTAGAGAGCATTTAAAAGTTCACAGAAAAGATATGCATTCTAAAAGAGGTTTAATACTAACTGAATCAAAAATTCATAGGCTTATAAAATATTATAAAAGAATTGGAAAATTACCAAAAGATTGGGAATATAATCCGGAAGAGGCAAAAATTTTAATAGAAAAATATAGTTACAAATGAGAAAGGATTTAAAAAAAGTAATTTTATTAACAAGCGAAGAATTTGGAAATAAAGAAGTTTCAATAACTTTTACTCCAAATGAAGAAAATTTAATTAACAGAAGGTTTTTTGTTCCTTTAATTTTTCTTGTTGAAAAAAGCGATAAATATTATTTAAAAGTTTGGTTTAGAATAAAAGAAGTAAAAGATGGAAAAGCTTATACAGTTTTTGATGGAATAGATTGCATTAGAAGCTATTTGCAAAGCCTAGTTTATAAAGGGATAAAAGTTCAAGAAATTTACATAAATGCTGAAACAAAAGATAAAAATAAATTTAGAATAAAATATTTGATAACATACGATGGAAAACCGAGCAGAAGGCAAAGAAAAGAAATTGCAAAAAGAGTCGAAGAAGTAACAAAAGAAAATTTAGAAAAAAGTGATACAAAAACATTTATAAACAATTATGTAATAACTAATAGATATTTAGCTTGGGTATCAAAAGCAATAAGAAAAATTTATCCGCCAAAAACAATTACAATTAGGAAAATAGAGAGATTAAAGGTTTAATTGGTATTGCAATTAAAATTAATAATATAATTGTAAAGATTTGAAATGTCAAAAATATAAAATGATATCTTTCTTTTAAAATAATTTTTAAAATTTCTTCCAATATATATCCACCATCTAAAGGTTTTACAGGCAAAATATTAAAAATTGCAATTGCAATAGAAATCAAAAAAAGTAAAGAAAGAAAATCTAAAGTTTCATAAAATGCTGGTTTAAAAATTTCAAATTCTTTAATTTTTGCTACAAAATAAGTTTCAACATTTTTTATTCCAATAAATGCTCTTCCGCTTTCATTCCCTAAAGTTACTCTAAAATCTCCTTCTGTTGTTTTTATAACAATTGTTTCATTTGGTTTAAATTTTGCTAAAACATTTTTTAACTCTAATACACTTTTTACTCTTTGATCATTAATGTACAAAATAATTCCACTTAGATTAGAATAATACGCAGAAGTATTAGGAATAACTTCATATTTAATTCCATAAGGTTCAAAAATTAAATTAAAAATTTGAGATATTAAAAAAATTAAAGCTAGTACAAAAATTGCCAATAAAACATTACCAAAAGAGCCAGCTGAATAAATTTCAATTTTTTTCTTACTTTCCAATTTTTTTAACTTTTTTTCGTTTGGTTCTACAAAAAAAGCAGGAATTATTAAAAAGAATGCATATCCAATAGATTTTATTTTTACATTGTTTTTTAATGCCAAAAGCGCATGCATTATTTCATGCGAAAGTGCTACAATAAAAATAATTGGCAAAAAGTATATCGGATTTATCGGGAAAACAAATGGCAATTTTTCTGCACCGGGAAATTCAGGCAAAATTATTTTAATTCCTATTTCTTCTTTTATAACTCCAGAAAGCTTTTGAATTAAAAAATTAAAAATGAAATAATAAGCTAAAATTATTAAAACAAAATAACTAAAAAAAGAGACGATCGCTAAAATATTTAAAAGTTTTAAATGCTTAAAAGCAAAATTTTCAATTTCTTTAATAAATCTTTCAGATCTTCTTATAAATACTACTCCTTCTCTTTTTATATTTTTTCTATCTAAATATACAAGAAGAAAAATTGCTAATATTATTAAAATTCCGATCAAATTTTCCATTATTTAAAAATTAATTTTATTTATCAAAAACCTCTTTCTATTTCTTTCTTTTTAACCTTTTTTGGTTTTAACTTTTTTATTATATATTCCGCTGCTGCTTTTGCATCTGTTTTTCCGCAAGTAAAAACATCGCATGCTGCGTAATTGTATTCAGGATAAGTATGAATTGTTATATGACTTTCTGCAATTAATACTGCAATAGTAACACCTTGTGGTTTAAATTTATGCGATACAACTTTTAAAATTCTTGATTTTGATTTTTTTGCTGCACAAATTAGAATTTCCTTTAGCTTTGTTACACTATTTAATATCTGTCTCTTATACAC
>JAGDWU010000025.1:0-786 GCA_023256115.1 Candidatus Aenigmatarchaeota archaeon
AGTATGGCCTTTATCTTCTAAGCAAATGCAATCTAAAAGCCATTCAGGAGAAATCTTTTTCTCAGTCTCTTTTTTTACTTCTTCCATTTTTTGATTTGTTTTTTAGATTTTTCTTTTTCAATTTAGTTAACTTTTAATCTATGGTACTGCTTTTTTAACTTAATCTAACTTAAAGCCTTAATTCTTTTTTTAGTAGGGTTTTTAGTTTTAAAAATATTTTACTCGCGATTTTAACATTTCTTTCTATAATCTCCTTGCTAAAGATTTTACCATAGTATTTTATGTTATGTCTTTTCTTTCTCAATTTATGTAAAAATTCTACTTCATAGCTATTTAAATACCTTTCTCTGAGAAATTCAATAGCACATTCATGCGACAAAGTTTTATAGCCGTTTAAAGCCAAAATTGCATGGCAAAGTTCTATAATAGCTTCATATACTCCTTCTAGAACGAAGACAGAGCCCTCTTTATTTCTAAAAAAGTTAAATCTTTCAGTAGCAATGTTCAGTAAAGATTTAGCTAATTCTTTATCCTGAGTTCTTTTCTCAACTTTTCCTAGTCTTATACAATCTTTCCAAATCATTTTAAAACCCTTAAATATCCTTTTACTACAAATCCATTAATCAAATTATTTAATAATTCTTTATTCTTTTCAAGCTCTTTTATGTTTTTAAAAAAGTAAAGAGAGATTTTTCTTTGAATTTCTTTTTCGATTTTTTTCAAATCAATTTCTTTTTCATTGCTACCAATTATACAAAAATCGAAATCACTATCTTCCGAATCTTC
>JAGDWU010000025.1:796-3518 GCA_023256115.1 Candidatus Aenigmatarchaeota archaeon
TGAGGCAGAACCAAAAAATATAATGGCATCAAAGTCTTCCAGCTTACTTTCTATAATACTTGCTATTTCAAAAGCCTTTTCTAGATTATAAATTATTTTGTATTTTTTAAAATTTTCATTTTCGTTATTTGCCTTAAAAATAAGGAGGTTTTTCTCCCTACTTTTAACAATGAATTTATTTTTAAGTAAAACATCTAAATTTAATTTTGCTTTTGTCGGACTCCATTTAGTTAATTTGCATATTTCTCTAAAGTGATAATTATAGTGCGGTCTTTTAAAAAATAATTGCAATAATTTCCAAGTGTCACATTTTTCTAACATATGTTATATTTATGTAACAATTGTTATATAAATGTAACGATTAATATCAGAAATTTCTTGTGGTAATGTTTAAGCTGAAAAGCTTCTTTCCAAACATTCCAAATTAAAATAATGCCGGGCTAAAATTCATAATTTAAAGCATGCTAAGGAATATTGCTGCTGGTAGAACATTTTTCTCTTTGTTTATTTCATCCCTTGTTAAGCAAAGAACGTTTTTCAATTTTTCCCATTCTAACTTTTGAATAATTTCCAGCTTTTTCTCTCCACTTCACCTCAAAACTGCTTAACTTTTCTTTACTCCTTGTAATAACATCTATTTCTTGCTTATTCTTCCAGTAGAAAACCTCATACCTTCTAGCCAAATGGGAAGCAGCAACATTTTCTACAATTATACTTTCTTCTGGCATTTTACTCAAACAAACATCTGCAAACAAATAGAAGAAAAAAGGATCGATAAAACAAACTTTTCTGTTCTTTTTAAAATCTGCTATAAGCTTTTGTAAATCTAGATAATAAAGTGTCTTTATGATGTAAAGTTTTTCCATAACATCCAAATATTCAAAAGCAGTTTTATGAGTTCCTATTTCAAACTCTTTTGCTATACTGTTTAAACTTATACCAGAAGGTGTTTTTTCAAGAATAGCTTTAGCAACTCTTTTTAAAGTTTCTTCGCTTCTATCAATTTTGGCTATATCACTTTTTATCCAATTCCAATAACTTTCTTTCGTCGTTTCTGTTATTCCTTCTTTAACAGCTAGCGGAAAGCCACCTGTAGCTATATACTTTTTAAAAAGTTTTGCTATTTCGTCAAAAAAAGGCGAGATATCAAAAGCTTTTTTAAATATTTCTTCTTTTCCTAACTTTTCTATTCTTGGTAATTTTTCGTAAATTTTTGGAGAAAAAACCTTTATAAATTCTCTAAAGGATAAAGGCATCATAAGATAATCCTTGCCATAGCCTCTTCTTCCAGGAAAAAGTTCAATCTCTTTTTTTAAATGCATGCTTAAAGAGTCTGTAAGGATTAGCACATCTTTTCTATCTCCAATATCTATATAATTAAGAATTTAAATATTGTTTCCAAAAAGAAACATATGTTTCCAAAAAGAAACGAGATAATAAGTTTATATTGTGGTAATTTGAAAGCAAGATTCCATCTTAGAGAAATCGCTAGGTTATCTAAACTTCCTATAAAAACAGTCTTTAAAATTCTGAAGAAACTAGAAAAAGAAAATATAGTTAGGTCAGAAATAGAAGGACGTCACAAATATTTTGAGTTAAATTTAGACAACATTGAAACCAAGTTTATTCTCGAAGAAACAGAGATTCATAGGACCTTATTATTTCTTAAGGAATATCCAATTTTTAAGTCATTTTTGAAAGAAATGAAAATAGAAGATTGTGCAATAATAATCTATGGAAGTTTTGCAAAATTCATGGCAACAAATAAAAGCGATTTAGATATTTTAATAGTTTCAGAGAGGGAATTGGATTTACCTTTTTACACATTACCTTATAAAATTCATAAAATATTTCTGAGAAAAAACGAATTTTTAAAAGGTTTAGAAGCAAGAGAACCATTACTAATGGAAATTTTAGCCAATCATATAGTGCTCTTTAATCACAGTTTTTTCATAAACATTCTTTGGTGGTATCATGGAAGAAAAGCTTAAATGGTGTTTTAAGATAAAAGATGGAGCAAAATTGACTGAACCAAATGTAAAATATTTCCAACTCCTTTATGAGACTGGCTAAAAATACTTTAAAAATGGCTGAAATTATGTTAAAAGAGAAAGACTTTCTTTGGACGACAGTGCAAACATATTATGCAGAATATTATGCAATTTCCTCTTTTTTGGCCAGAATTGGTATAAGGTGCGAAAATCATTTTTGCTCTATTTTAATCTCAGAATTTTTACTTGGAAAAGAAAAAATTTCTAAAATTGAAATGCATAGAAAAATGAGAATAGATACTCAATATTATTTAAAGACATTTGAGGAAAAAAGAATAAGAGAAATGTTGAGACAGGCGAAAATATTTGTGGCTGAAATAGAAGAGTTGATTTCTAGCATAAACGAGGAAAAGATTAATTTCTTTAGAAGTAGAATTAAAAAACTATTAGGAGCTAAGATGCGTAGGGAAAAATAAAAACATTTCTATAGTAATTGTTATACAAATGTATCATTTGGATGCAGATTTTGTTCGTTTTTTATTTTGTTAAAAATTTGAGTAAAATTTTTGCAATCATGATTTCTTTATGGTTAATATTCATCAAAAGACTTCTCCTCATAGCAAAGATTTCCATATATTTTAGAAGAAGTAAAGTTGATTTTTATTAAACTTACAATCTTTTTGTTGCTCCGCAAACAGGACAAACCCAAAATTCTTCTTTTTTTCCATTAA
>JAGDWU010000045.1 GCA_023256115.1 Candidatus Aenigmatarchaeota archaeon
CTGTACTATCTTTACCGTCAGAATATGTGAAGACTCCTAGATACTTTTCATTTTTTAATTAATTCGTTTAGATAATAGTTACATTTATTTTGTAAAACGTCTCTTTTTGTAGGATTGCCTAGATAATCAAAACAATAAGGGCAATAAAGTCTTGCTTCTATCTCTTTAAATTTAAGTTTTTTGCACCATCTCGGTATTATACAATGTTCTCATAATCTCCCCTACATAGTTTAGGAGTTCCTTATGGAATTTTTTTCAGTTAAGTTTAAATACCGAGACGATTAACACTTTACCTTTTTTAAGGAGGAGCTCCTCTAAAATATTAAAACCTTCTCGAAGAAGCGTATGCTTAATCTCTTTTATATTGTAAACTCTTTCCCTTATTATTTCTTTTTTAATTGTTCCATTATTTGTGAAATAGTAAATTTCCCATATCAGAAATTTTCTTTCTTTAAATTTCCTATATACCAAAACTTCTTTTCTACCTTCATCAGAAAATACAATCCAATTGCTCAATTTTTTCGGCAAATAATATCTTAAAGATTCCTCTGTATTGATATCAAAAACAAACAACCCATTTGATTTTAAAACTTTCTTTACATTTTTAAATACTTTTCTTATTTCTCTTAAAGAAAGCAAGTGATTAATAGTATCATTAAGAGATATAACTACATCAAAAGATTTTCTTAGTTTAAATTTTCTTATATCAGATTTTATCAATACAACATTTTTCAACTTCTTTTTCTTTGCTTCCTTAAGCATAAATGAAGAGGCATCTATTCCAACGAATTTAAACTTTTTTGGTAAATTAGCCTCAATTAATAAAGTACCACAACCCAAATCTAAGATATATCTTGTTGAGGGATAATATTTTTCAATTATTTCGTACAATAGCTGTGCGTATCTCCTTGCTTGTAAGCTATAAATCTTGTCGTATATTGAGGCAAAACTGTAGCTCATTAAAGAATTTAAAAGAAACTATATAAATTAATTATGAAAATCCTTTCGGATGAGTTAAGATTTAGAATTAAGAAGAAAGATATTTTTGTTAACTGGCGCGAAGAAGGAGAAGAGGTTCTCATAAATTATTGTAATAAGGATGCTGAAAGAGGGATGATTATATTAGATCCTATCTCCAGTAAAGTTTGGAAAGAACTTATAAAAGGGAAAAAAATAAAGACAGTAGAAAGAAATATCCAGAAGAGATTTAAACTGCCTCCTCATTTAGTCAGAAAAAATTTAGAAAAATTGATTAAATTCTTTTTACATCGTAAATTGATAGAGGTGTTAAAGTGAGATTTTATTTTAAGTCTCCGCTAATTATTGATATATCAATAACATGGAAATGTAATTTTAACTGCCTGCATTGCCTCTATTCCTGTAGTAAAAATTCACCTGAAATGAATTTAAAAATTATTAAAAGAATCATAAGGGAAGCAAAAGAAATGGATACATTTGCAATTTCAATAAATGGGGGCGAACCGACTCTTCATCCAAATTTTTGGGAAATATTAAAATATATAGACAAATTAGGCATGGAAATAGTATTAACAACTAATGGGAGCACTATCTCAGAAAAAGAGTTAAAGAAATTTCAAAATTTGAAAAATTTTTCGTGTATAAGATTTAGCCTAGACAGTCTAAATAAAGAATTCTATGAATGGTTTAGAGGAAGAAAAGGATTTTTTGAGAAAGTCATCAAAAATATAAAAACCGCAACAAAGTTTAACTACCAAGTTAATATTCTTACTACTATTACAAGATTAAATCTCAATGAAATAGAAAAAATATTTTCCTTTGCTGAAAAAAATAAAGTCAACGCTGTTAATTTTTTTCCAATGGTACCAGTGGGGCGCGGGAAATTAAATGAAAATTTAGTATTATCAAAAAAAGAATTTAGAAAATTCTTGATTAAAATTGTAGAAATTAAAAAAAACTCAAGTACTACAAAACTTTTGACAGACCATCCTTTAATAGCATTACTAGATATTAATCTTTCTCGTTCACTGAGAATTTGTCCGGCCGGAATAATTTCTATATCTATAACTCCGACAGGAGAAGTATTTCCATGTCCCTACTTTCCTATATCCTGTGGAAATATACTAAAAGAAAGTCTAAAGAAAATATGGAATAATAATACTCTTTTGAATAAATTAAGAGATGACAACTTTCTTTCTGAAAAATGTAAAGTATGCAAATTTAAAGATTCCTGTAGAGGAGGTTGTAGAGCTTTAGCATTTATAGAATTTGGTGATATAAATTATGAAGATCCCTTATGTTGGTTGTAAACTTTTTATGATAGCCTGGGAAGTAACAAGCAAATGTAATCTTAGATGTATATATTGCTACAGAAACTATAATGAATTTCATGAAAAAGAAAATGATCCAACCCTAATAAAGAAGATACTCAAAGAAATTTCCTCTATTCCTTCAATTAAAATTATAAGTATAACTGGTGGAGAGCCTACCCTTTCACCTTTTTTGAAAGATATAGTTAAAACATTGTATAATTTCAATAAATACATCGGAATAACAACAAATGGCAACATTAAAGAAAGGGAGAAATTAGCTAGCTTTTTGAAAAAGTATAAAAAAATGTTGAGAGTTCAGGTAAGTATAGAGGGGGATAAAAAAGTACATGAATTTTTTAGGGGAAGAAATTCTTTTGATGAAGCAATTTTAACTGTTAAATATTTTTCAGAAAGAGGTATACCAGTTAGTTTAATGATGACCGCATTCAAAAGCAACTTAGAAAAGATAAGATATATTCTGAAACTACAAAAAAAGTTAGGAGCGGATTTTGTAGCAATAGAAAGGTTCGTTCCTACCGGCATAGGAGCTTTTCTTAAAAACGAACTAATTTCAAGAGAAGATTTTCATTTTTTGATAAAAAAAGTCAAGCGCCTTCAAAAAGAAGGTAATAGAATTTATCTAAACGACCCTATTTTTGAACCAAAAACTGGTTTTGGATGCTCAGCAGGAATTTATTCATTAGCTATAAGCTCTAATGGATTAGTTTATCCTTGTTCGAAGTTGAGGATTCCAATAGGTAATATAAAACACAAAAAGTTGTCAGAAATATGGAAAAACTCAAAGTTATTAAAAAAACTGAGGAATAGAATAAACCTAAAAGGAAAGTGTTACCGATGTATTTATAGAGATACATGTGGTGGTTGTAGAGCCTTAGCTTATGCACTAAGTAAAAACATTTTTGCTGAAGATCCTCTTTGCCCTATAAGCTATTAGCCAAGAGGAACTATATTTATTAGGCAACCACTGTATTTGATTTCTCTAATCTTAATTTTCCATTCTACACTTTTCTTATTCGTCATACTCTCACTACTTATTTATGGGAATTTTAAAAATTTAAATATTTTTAGCGTGAGCGATGGGATTTGTTATTTTCCTATACTTTATTTGCAAACTTTCTATAGGAAATTTCTAAAGCCTTTATTCCTGGCAATTCTTTTCCCGAAAGATAATCTATCAAAGCTCCTCCAGC
>JAGDWU010000017.1:0-1797 GCA_023256115.1 Candidatus Aenigmatarchaeota archaeon
TCCTTTTGGAATAGTAAGAAAAATTGAGTTTATAGTTAATAAGGAAGAAAAGAAACTTAGAAATTTTGTTGATGAATTTAGCGAAGAAAAAGAAGAAGAAAAGAAAAGAAATATTGAAATTGGAATTGTTGCAGCAATAGAAATTAATAACATTAAAAAAATTGTTGAACATTTTGCAATTACAATAAAAAAATTTAGAAATGTTCAGCTTGCAATGCTTGCTCCGCTCATTACTACAATTTTTAGAAGAAAAGCAAAAGCACTTTATAAAGGTGCGAAAACAATTTTAGACGGATTCCCTATTGGCGACTCTATTGGAAATTTAATTGTTACATACTTTATTTCAAAAAAGGATAAAATAGTAGAGCTTGGAGATTGTATAATTGTAAAAAAGAAGATTGAAAATAAAAATGTAGTAATTGTTAAAGCAAAAGGCCCCGGAAGCAGGCTTGGAAAACTTGGAAGAGTTGTAGAAAGCGTAATTAAAAAAGAAAAACCTAAAAAAATTATAACAATAGATGCTGCTGCAAAACTTGAAGGAGAAAAAACAGGAAGCATTGCTATTGGTGTTGGAGTAGCAATTGGGGGAATCGGAGTAGATAAGTTTATAATTGAAGAAATAGCAAGCAAATATGATATTGATGTAGAAACGATAGTGATAAAAATGAGTGATGAAGAAGCAATTTGCCCAATGAGTCCGGAAATTTTAAATTCAAAAAATGTAGCAATAGAAAGGTTAAAAGAAATGATAAGAAAATCTAATGGCAAAATTTTAATTGTTGGAGTTGGAAATAGTGTTGGAATTCCAAATTATGCTGAAAATTTGAAAGAGTTAGAAAAAAATATTATTGATTATTGGAAAAAACATGGAGAAGAAAAAGAAAAGAAAGGAATATTAGAAAGCTTATTCGAAGTTTAAACGTCGCTATCTCTTAATGTTGCTCTGCCATTAGCTTTTGCCCTTTCTATTGCTCTTTTAACTATTCTTTCTATTTCCTTGTTTAATGCGTCAAAAAAACTATCACTAATTCTCATATCCTTTGCTAACTCTCTTATTGCACTTTTTACAACATAACTCTTTTCTTCGGGCATAAATTATTTTACTTAAAATATATAAGCATTAGGTTATCATTATTTATGCCCCTTAGACCTGCTAAATGTTTTAGAAATTTGGAAAGACCATACACTAGAATATCTTATAAAGTAAAAAATAAAAACTTTATTCCGGGTGCTCCAGAAACTAAAATAAGAGAATTTGAAATGGGAAATAAAAATTTGCTTAATAATTACGAAATAAAAGTAATGTTAATTGCTAAAAATAATTTACAAATAAGAGATAATGCAATTGAAGCTGCTAGGGTTATGATAAATAAATATTTAGAAAAAAATGTTGGAAAAGAAAATTATTTTTTTATTATTAAAAAGTATCCGCACCATGTTTTAAGAGAGCATCCAATTGCAACTGGTGCGGGAGCAGATAGGTATAGCCAAGGAATGAGATTGGCATTTGGTAGACCTATAGGTAGAGCAATAAGAGTTTTAAAAGATGATATTATATTTGAAATATTTACATATAAAAGATTTTTAGAACATGCAAAAGAAGCTATGAAAAGGGGAAAAAGTAAACTTCCATTAGAGTATAAAATAGCTGTAGAAGAAAATACCAAAAACTAACTCAAAATAATAAAATATTAAAGCAAATAAAAAAGATGGTAAAAATCTTACTCCTTCTTTAATTTCAACATATTTTTTCTTTTTTCTAATTAGTTTTATTTCTTTTTCCGTTATTCCTCGCCA
>JAGDWU010000017.1:1807-3484 GCA_023256115.1 Candidatus Aenigmatarchaeota archaeon
CTGGAATTTTTTTAACCATTAATTTTTCAACTTTTCTAAACAAAAAATAAGAAGGTAAAATTAAAATTAAAATAAATAAGATAAAACCAAAAAAACCTTTAAACAATAAAAGAGATGAAAAAATTAAAAGAAGTATTATAAACGTTACATATTTTAAAAATTTTCTGTAAATAAAACACAAGTAAATTGAATAAAAAAGTGTAAATAAAAAGCCTGACAAAAAAAGGAAAAAAATGAAAATTAATGAGTGGAAAAATGTTGGAAATGGGTTTAGTAGCGCTATAGAAATTAAAGCCACAGAATCGCCCAAACCCCACTGCCCAGAAAAATATAAAAGCAGAGAAAATGATATGAATAATAAAGAAGAAATAAAGTATAAAAGTAAAGAGCTAGAAAAAATTGAAGTTATTAAACCCAAAAAAAAGCAAATTGATAAAAAAATGTAAGCTTCTAAATCTTTTATTTCGGTTGTTTTAATATCATCTATCGAAAATTTAGCAAATGCTAAAACTAAAAATGCTAATTTCAATAAAATTATTACATCAAACATAATATAATGGGATTATATGCTGTAATAAGATTGAGAAGTGGAATAAAAGCACCGAAAGAAATAAAGGACACTTTAATGCTACTAAATTTAAGATATATAAACAATTGCGTTATTTTGCCAATAAACGATTCAATAAAGGGAATGTTGGAAAAAGTTAAAGATTATGTGACTTATGGTGAAATAGATGAAGATACTTTAACATTATTATTAGAAAAGAAGTTAAGAAAAATAGGAGATAAAAAGGTCACAGAAGAAGATTTAAAAAAGTATAATATTAGCTCTTTTAGAGAATTGGCCAAAAAATTGTTGAATGGTGAAGTTAAACTTAAAGATTTTAAAGAATTTAAAAGAGTGTTTAGGTTAAGACCGACAAAATTAAAATCAAAAAAATTACATTTTCCAAAAGGAGATTTGGGTTATAGAGGAGAAAAAATTAATGAATTAATTAAAAGAATGATATGAAAATTTTTGTTTCGGGTTTTCCGGCTAGCGGTAAAACAACGTTATTAAAAAATATTTTTGAAGAATTTGAAAACAAAATTAAAATTGATGGATTTTTAACTTTAGAAATTAGAAAAAATAATATAAGAGAAGGATTTAAAATTTTTTGGTTAAAAAATAAGCAAGAATTTATTTTTGCATCAAAAAATATTAAAACAAGCATTTGCTATGCTGGCTATTATTTGGATTTAAATGCTTTGGAAAATGTTATTGACAAAATTGATTTAAATGTACAATTATTAATAATTGACGAAATTGGTAAAATGGAAATGTTAAGTAAAAAATTTGAAAATTTTATTAAAAAAGTTTTAAATTCAGAAATAAATTTATTAGCTAGCGTTCATAGATCTTTAATAAATCTTGTTAAAGGATATGGAGAAATATTTTGGATTAATAAAGAAAATAGAAATATGATTTATGAGAAAATAAAGAATAAAATAAAAGACCTATCCAGCGACGAAGCTGATAACCGGAAGGTCGTGGGTTCAAATCCCACCCCGCCCAATGGGCGGGTAGCTTAGCCTGGTGGAGCGTCCGAGCTGGATAGGTCTATAATTCTTCTGCTACATCCAACTCTATTAACATTTTTGCTATTTCCTTCTCAACTTCTATTATTTCGTCTTTCT
>JAGDWU010000041.1:0-601 GCA_023256115.1 Candidatus Aenigmatarchaeota archaeon
TTCTTAAAATTGCTTTATATTCATCTGGCAATTGAGCAATTAATTCTTCAAATTCTTTATTAGTTTCAATATCCGGATTTGGATTTGATTCACTTTTTGGTAAAATATAATATGTTCCGTATCTATCCATATTTACGACAAAATATCCAAAAATTAATTTTATAATAAAATCTTTAGGCAAAATATATGGTAATTGTTCTAATGGTATTGAAAATTTTGGAAATAAATATTTGTTTTTTCCATCTGTTAATATAAATCTTATTCTATATCCTTCTTTTGTTTTTTCATATCCTATCCCAATTATTTTTGTTACTTTTTTATCTTGATAAGTTAAAACAAAATCCCTATCATAATTTAAAACAAAATCCAAAGGTTGTTTAAAATAAATTGCATTTTTTAACAACTCCTTTTTACTCCTTTCCTTCTCCTCTTTTACAATTTTCTTTAATCTTTCAACTTTTTTCTCTTTCTCTTTTTTACTTTTTTCCTCAACTTTTTTCTTTAATTTTTCAAACTCTTTTTTAAGCTTATCATATTCTCCTAATAATTGCCAATATGCCCTTTGTATTCTTGCTTCTATTTTCTTTTCTAATTCTGGAGT
>JAGDWU010000041.1:611-3378 GCA_023256115.1 Candidatus Aenigmatarchaeota archaeon
TGGAGTCCATACTATTTGTTCAACAACCATTTCAGGTTTTTTTCTAAATATTTTTTCAAAAATTTTTTTCAAAAATTTTATCATGCCTTTTCTAAGAAATCATATCCTATTCTTCTTTCCTCTCTTTCTTTCATTTTATTATATATTTTAATACCTATAAATATTGCAAATAAGAAAACAAGTGATAAAATTAATATTATCATGTTTGTTGAAATACTAAATGGAATGCTAATTTGCGCCATTTTATTTCCTTCAACAATTAAATCATAATCACCATAATCAAGCTTTTCAAATATCTCTTTTCCAAATCCACTTCTTATTGTTTTTCCATCCTTTGTAATTTGCCAAGAAAATGGAGCATTAAACATAACATAAACCATGTTTCCTGAAACATTATAGCTCTCTATTTTTGGAATTATTACATTTATAGTTTTTGTTACACTTTCATAATCTTCGCTTTCTGCAAATATGTTATATATTTCACTTGTTAATGTTATTGTTGCTGGGTTTTTATATGGATTTCCATTTATTTTTATATCGGCTGGTATTAAATTGCCGAGAGAATCAACATATTTTATTGTTATTTGATTATTATATTTTATATCACCATCTATTACTATATTTGCAAATTTTTTACCCACTTCTACACATTTTTCTATTTTTTCTCCACATTCAATAGAAAAGCAATATTTCTTACCTTTTTCAGCTTTTATTGGAGTAGAATAAGTATATTTTCCTAACAACTTATCTTTCTCATATACAGAAACTGTAATAGGAACATTAGAAGAATCACATTGAGCTTGAACATTAATTAAATCATCTATTCTTGGATTTTCAGGACTAATTATTATATTTGCTTTCATTTCCTTTGTAACAACTTCTATTGTTAAATAATTGTTTGTCGCAATTCCTTCTTTTATTAAAGTTACTTGAATATTATATGTTCCTGGTTTAACAATTCTCCCTTTCCATATATATCCATCTTTTGTTTTTTCAAAACTTTCAGTTATCATTTCAGGCAATTGCCATAGAATTACATCTTTAGAATTTATTTTTATTTCAAAAGTTTCATTTACATTTACTTTTTTTGGATATTCAACTAATAATGAAGCTGTCTCTTCTTTTGCAATAGTTCTAACAACATTTATTTCAAATATTGTTTTTGCATCATATCTTTTATTATTACAAATTGCAACTAAATTAGTTTCAATATTATAACTTCCTGGCTCTACATCTTTAGTATTTAAAATTACAGTATATGTAAATATTTCATTTGGTTTTATTGTTCCAAGAACAGCTTCAACATCTAATGGTTTTCTACCTTCTTCAGTTAATACCGAATCACCACTAACAACAACATCTTTTGCTACACAATTAAAAGGTAAATTATTTAAAACTGATATATAAATTTTTTTGAAAACGTTTTGAGCAATTCTTAAAATTATTTTTTCTTGTAATGGTACTAATTCTCCAACTTGATATGACTTTTCAATTTTTATTTCTTTATTTGATTTTATAATTAGCTTAGCATATTCTAAAAAGCTTTCAACAAAAGATATTTCAATATCGTTTTTATATGTTCCTAAAAAATGTTCAACATCATTTATTTTTGCAATTACACCATTATCTTTAACTTCAATAATACTTAATTTAATTCCATTAACATTATACATCTCACCACTTTTTACAAATATTGTTTTTGAATATAAATATTTGCTATATGTTATATTTAAATTTGTTTCTAACTCATTTCCATCACAACTTACTTTAATTTTTCCAATATATGTTTTTTCAGGACCTGGAATAAATAAAACATTAAATTCGTAATCAGAATATTGATTTAATGTAAAGTAATTTGTTGATAAATATAAATAGTTTGAAATTTCCCCTTCTTTACTTATTGTACAAGAATATGTATTATTAGATGGATTAGAAACTTTAAAATAATATGTTTTTTGAGCATTTACAGTATCTACTATATTAGTTGTATTAATAGATAAAGAGAATGCTATAGGCAATACAATTAATATTGCAAATATTATTCTTAGTTTTCTCATAATATTATATTTATATCATTTATGTATATAAACTTTTTTAACAAGGTGGATTATTTGGGTTATACTTATATTTTATTAAACAATTGTATGGATTTGACATATCAATATAAGCGTATAACATCATCATATATGTTGATTTTTCATTATTTATTGGAGCTGGAGCATAACAAATATATGTTTTTAAATTAAAATCATTAAAACTCCTATATGGATGAGTAGCATCTATTATTTGCCAAGTTCCATTTATACATACTTCATTCCAAGCATGACCAACTAAATAATAAAGTTCTGGAACATAAGTATAACCAACAATATATTTACAAGGTATTTTTTTAGCTCTCATTATTGCACAATATGCTACACTAAACTCTTTACAAACACCCCTTTTTGTTTTTAATACTTCAGAAGCCTTTGGAAAATTGTACACTAAACCAACATCATATATAAAATTTTTTTCAAACCATTTCAAAACATATATTGGAAAATAATTTTTATCACAACTACAATTTTGCCATAATTCATTTGCCAAATTTATTACATATTCGTTATAACAATCAATAACATCATCACAGCTTAAATAATCTAATGTATAATTAAATGCCGACCCATAACATGTAGAGCCAAATATTGTTTCCTTTACTTCTATTACAGAAGCAAAAAACGTTCTATCTATAAAGGCTAAAATAAGAGAGATAATAAAGTTTACATCT
>JAGDWU010000035.1 GCA_023256115.1 Candidatus Aenigmatarchaeota archaeon
CATCATCTACACTAGTACCGTATGCCCATCTACAGACTTCTATTAATTTAGGTTTATCGTCTCTATTGCAATTTGGGCAAAGGCTTGTTGGCGGTTTTACTCCAAGCTGTCTATATGTTATACTTGCATTTGTAGTTTTCCAATAATTTTCGTCTAAATATTGATAATCACAGGCAGGTTTAATTTTATTACACACAGAAGATTTATAAGTAAGTTCTTTTGTTTGAGGTAAAATTCCTGCCCAGCCACCCCAAATTAACATGTAAAGAAGAAATGCTAAAATAGCAACTATAAAAATTGCTAGCAAAATCCAAAATATATTTTCAGCACCTTTCATAATTTTTTATAACTGAAAAGATATTTAAGCATTTCTTTCTTTAACTTAAAAAAATAATAAAGAGCGGACTAAAGATTATTTTGCTAGTACTATTTCTATTGTTGATACATATGTTTTCTTTCCTTGATTTTCTCTTTCCTCACTTCCTATTTCTATACTCTTTATTTTTATATCCTGATTAATTCTTCTTTTTACTATTTGTGCAACATCAACAGCTCTGCTTATTGCTCTTCCCCTAGCTTTTATTTTAACTTCTTTTTGGCCGCTGCCAAACTGAGTTATTACTGCTAATACATAGCTCATTATTGGCTTTTTTCCTATGTATACTACGTTTTCTTCTTTTGCTTGGTTTGCTGCCATGGTTTAATAATAATATTTTTGCAAAAAATATAAATACTTTATGGATGTTTTTTTTATCTTAACAAATTTTGTTTTTCCTTTTATTTTATATTTTGCGATTACTTATTCATTATTAAAAAAGTTAAAAATTTTTGAAGAAAATATAAATAGAGTTGTTGCATTTTCTTTATCTTTTTTAGCAACTTACTACACTTACACGTACTTAAATCAAGCTATATCATTTTTAGGGTATCTGATATTTGTTGTAATAGTTTCAATTTTTGTCTTTTTGATTTTATACAAATCTTATGAGAAAGTAAAGAGAGAATATGAAAAGACAAAAAGAACTTAAATATATTTTTACTTAAATAATTATGGCTACGAAAAATTTGTTACCAATTTTAATATTGCTGCTTTCTATTATTTTTGCTCAAGTTGGTGTAAGTCAGCAAGCAGTAGATTTGTTAGCAAATTCTGCTTCTATAATACTATCTGTTATAGTTGTTTTATCAATTGTTATAGTTCTTTTATATTTGGGAGGTGTAATAAAAGGTGCACCAAGAGGCGTTCCATTGGGTTTAGTAATTTTTTCTGTTATATTTTTTGTAGTATTTATTTTACCTTTCTTACAAGCTATTGGAGTTATTCCACCTATATTACCAAGCGAAATAAAAAATGCCAAAGCATTTATGAATGCCCCATTTCCTGAACAAATTCAACCAATAATGCAAAAAATTTTTGAATTTATTCCCCTACAACCAAAAGAAGTTGTTAATTATATCGATGGAGTTATATTTTTAATAATTTTACCCTTTGCAGCATTATACGCTATTGTTTGGGGGTTTTTAAATCACTTAAAAATCTTCGGTGAAGATGAAAGCGCAAAGAAAATAAATAGAGTTTTAGCATTTATTATTTCTTTAATGACATTGCCAGTAGGAGCATTTAACATAATGATTGCAACAATTTTTGCAGGTTTAGGTTGGTTTGCTGTAGTTGCATTTGCAATAATGTTTTTAGGTGGTGTATTCTTTAGAGGATATGCATTCACTATATCTGCTTATTATACCGCGCAAGTCGAAAAATTTAAAACTGCTAAAGAAGCTCAAAAAAAAGCATTAGCCTTCGACTTAGCAAAATTAAGAACGAATGTAGAAAGAACTTGGACTTGGGATAGGCTCGATCATGAATTATCAAGCTTGGAAAGGGCTTATCCTATTTTTGCTCCAGACATAGCTAATTTGAGAAATAGGCTTTTGGCAAATAAAAACCTTCAAGCTCAAATAGATAAGGATATTGGTACGGTTCAGCAAGAATTAGACAATTTTATAAAATTATTGAGTTAGATAATTTTGCTTAATAGCCACTCATTCCATCTTTTATAAATTTCATTAGAATCCAATTTTCCTAGCTCAAATTTTACTTGCTCGCTAATTAAATGAAACGTTTCATTCGCTTCAGCAACATAATCTGCTTCAAGTAATTGCGGCATATTATATTCGCTTGCATATTTTACCAAAGTTTCTTTAATTTTTGCCCTTAACAAAATGTTATCCCAAATCAAATCCCAATTGTTATAAAATTCTGGAATTCTTTTTGATATTTCTCTTATAATAAAACTTTCCCCATTTATTAATGCATTGGTTGGAACTAAACTATCTTCTTTTGCATTATAAATCATTAGTGGAACAAATGCATTTTCAGCTAGCGGATCTTTTTCCCAATGTTTTCTGACTTCAACAACCTCAACAACTCTTCTATATCTTCTTAATCCATCTGCACTTTTTAAATTTGCACAAATTATTATTAAATCGACAGCTTTAAAACTTGTTCTTGGAACTTTTAAATCATTTACAACTCTATCAAAAACTCCATAAGCACTTTCGCCATGAATTGTTCCAGCAACAACATGAGCTAAAGCACCGATTCGCATTGCCTCAAACAAAACTAATGCTTCTTTACTTCTAATTTCACCAATTATTAATGCGCTATCTCCTAATCTTAAAGCAGTCCTTAATGCTTCTTCAGCAGGCAATTCGCTTTCTACTCTTGTAATTACACTTCTAGATTTTAATCTCTCAATATTATATCCAATTCTTCTATATTGCGGAACTGGCAATTCTAAAGTATCTTCTTGCACTATAATTCTGTATTTTCTAGGAATTTCAAGTATTATTGCAGATAATAAAGAAGTTTTCCCACTTCCTCTTCCGCCCGCTATTAAAATACTTCTACCGCCAGATACAATAAAGCTTATTAAGCCAGCAAATAGTGAGTTTATCATTTTATGTTTTATAAATAGTGGCAATGTCCATGGTTTATCTCTATGTCTTCTAAATGCAAATGCTAAGCCTTCTGGGCTTAAAGTTCTTGTTATTATCGCAACTCTTGCTCTTCCGCCAGGTACTTCTATTTCAGTATCTAAAACTGGATTTGCCTCATCTAATGGTCTACCGCTATATAATCTAAATCTAGTTGCCCAGCTTTCTGCTTCTTCTAAAGATAAATAAATGTTAGTTTCGCATTCATCATAATCTGAATGTATTATAAAAATTGGTGTTTCCCCTACTGGACTATTTATGTATATATCTGTAATTTTTTCATCTGCAAGTAATAATTCTAAAATCCCAAATCCTACAGTATGTCTTAATAAGATATGTGTTAATTCTTCTAATTTTTCTTCTCTTAACACT
>JAGDWU010000054.1 GCA_023256115.1 Candidatus Aenigmatarchaeota archaeon
ATATGAGCTTGCTATCCCCTTGCCAGAGAAAGAAGAAGATGCCATCAATCTTATAACTAGCGGCTTTTTAAATCCAGAATTTATGGAAATTCCTTTAGCTGTAAAAATTCAAATTGAAAAATATTTAAAAGAAAAGTTTAAAATGTAGGAAAACTAAAGTTTGTTATTATTTACTAAAATATTTAGCCTCTAAATTTTTCAACTCTTAGCTCAATAGCTATTAATCATTATTTCACTAATCATAAAGCACACAATTTTTACCATATCCACAATTAAACTAGTTTATGTTTGGTAAATACTATTGCAACAACAACAGTTCCAAATTTTTTCTTTGGTTTAAATTCCTTTATTATATATCTAATTTTCTTTAACTTATAACCTTTTCCAAATCTGCTTTTAAACATTTCTTTTATACAATTTCTTAAATTATTTTTTGCTTTTTTAATGCTACCATTTTCATGATATTCTGCTACCAAACCACAAACAAATTCTTTTTTCTTATAAACATAACCTATTGCCAATCCAGCTACAATTTTTTGATTTTTTCTTCCATTTGCAACTGCAGCAATACAATCTAAAACTTCTCCGCTTTCAATTTTTCGCATTTTTACTTCTTTTGCTTCTTTTGGCAAAATTGAGGAATAAAAAATTAAATTTGCATTATGAATTTTTGCTTTTTTTAGTGCTTGATCAAAAGAGCCAGCATGAATGCTATAATTGCTTTCTCCATAGCCATAAGTAATAAAATATTCTAAAGGGATTTTCTTTCGATATATCATTTTATTAAGCAACCATTTTTAACTTCTTTTTCTGGCTTAATTAAAACAATTTTTCCATTATCTTCTGCTGCTAATATCATGCATTCGCTAATTTCATTAAAAATCTTTTTTGGCTCTAAATTAAACACAAAAACATATTGCTTTCCAATTAAATCTTCTTTTTTGTATTGCTCTTTTATTCCTGCAATTGCTTGTTTTTTAACATCTCCAAAATCAACTATAAGTTTTAATAATTTTTTCGATCCTTCAACTTCTTGAACATCAATTATTTTTCCAACTCTTAGTTCAACTTTTCTAAATTCATCAATTGAGATTCCCATTAATTATTATGAAATATATAACAAAAAGTATTTTGAAAAAAATTTATAAAAAAAGAGAAAAATGGTGCCATAAATATGATTTTGGGAATTTGCTAATAATTGGAGGTTCGAAATTATATTCTGGTTCAATAATCTTTAATGCTTTAGCTGCTTATAGAGCAGGTTGCGATGTTGTTACAATTGTTGCTCCTGAAAGAGCTGCTAATATTGCAGCAAGTTATTTGCCAGAAATAATTGCATATCCTTTAAATTGTGAATACTTTTCTTTAAAAGTTTTAGATGAAGTTCTAGAGTTTGTAAAAGGAAAAGATGCAATTGTTATTGGCGGAGGAATGACAAAAAGAGATGAAGTTATCGAATTTATAATAGAATTTTTGAAAAGAATTAATTTACCATGCGTAATTGATGCAGATGCAATTTATGCAGTAAGCAAAGATTTAAAAATTTTAAAAGAAAAATTTGTTTTAACTCCACATGCGTACGAATTTTATTTATTGAGCAAAGAAAAAGTTGAGAATAATATTAAAGATAGGATTAAAAAAGTAAAGGAATTTATAAATAAAAGTAATGTTAAATCTGTTTTGGTTTTGAAAGGTTATATAGATATAATTGCTCAAAAAAATAAAATTGCATTAAATAAAACTGGTAGCGTTTATATGACAAAAGGCGGAACTGGTGATACATTAGCCGGGATTTTAGGTGCATTACTAGCAAGAAAAGTTGATCCATTTTTAGCTGCTTGTGCTGCATGTTACATAAATGGTAAAGCTGGCGAGCTTGCTGCTAAAAAATATGGTGAATCAATGCTAGCAAGCGATTTAATAAATGAAATTCATAATGTAATTAATAGCTAATAAATTCTTAAATATTTTCGCAATTTTTAAAAGTCATTTCCATAAAGGAATGTATTTAACTATTTGTTATTTATTTTTAGTTCGTCTTCATAATCCCAAGCGATAACTAATAGTTCTTTGCATTTTGCATCGGTTTGTGTTAAAAGTTGCAAGCCTGCTAATAAAAAATGACATAATAAGCAAAATTTGTAACATTATTAATGGGCCGGTAGCGCAGCGGTAGCGCGCCTGCTTCGCAAGCAGGAGGCCGCGGGTTCGAATCCCGCCCGGTCCAAGTTATTGAATTTAAAAGTTAATTAATTAAAATGATTTAAACTTTGTTCAAGAGTTCTCTAAGTTTTTAATATTATAAAATTTAAGGAGCAAACTTAATAATAGAGCAATTAAATTTATTTAACTTGAATAGACTAGACAGTTTAGCAAACTTTAAAGTAAAATTTAAAAAAATATTTTCATAAATATAGAAAAGAGTATTAATTTTTTTTCCATAAATAAAAAATGACTTATAAACAATTTTTTGTTAAGCCAAAAAAAGTTAAAAAAAGAGATGGTAGAATAGTCGATTTTGATATATTTAGAATTTATACAGCTATAGAAAAAGCAATGAAAGCAGTTGGAAAGTACGATAAGCAAATTTTAGAAAAAATTGTTGAATTTATAGTTAAAATTATAAATGAAAAATATACTGAAAATGATGTCCCACATGTTGAAGAAATACAAGATATAATAGAATTTACTTTAGTTAAATTTGATTTGTATGAAGTTGCTAAAGCATATATAACATATAGAAAAGAAAGAGAAAAAATGTGTTTACCAAGAAATTTAGCTTCTAGAATAGATCGTGAGAAACTTAAAACTTATATATATGAGCTTTTCCCAGAAGGACCCCCTAACCAAGTGAGTACGCTTTATTTATAGTGAATCAATCTTTCATTCAATTCATAGAATAATTCTGCTAATCTGCCAGTAGTCATTCTTTCTAAATCTCTATCTACACCTACCCAGAGTCCCCATTTCTCTAGCATTGCTGCCATTACCAAAACTTCAAGATTATTTTTAAACTTTCCCATTCCTTCTTTGTATTTTCTTTCATATTCTTCTATCTCTTTTAGTAGCTTTTCGTTCGAGAGAGAAGCGTAGTTCCTTTCAAATTCCGAAAACTCTAAAATTTCGTTGTTAAGAAGCTTGAGGGCATAAAGCCTTCCCAAAAGTTCTTTTCGCGAAAGGGTAGAGGGTAAATAAGCTCTATCAGTTTTTGCCTTTGCAAGGTTTACTAAGTAAGGGTCTTTAATGACTACTTCTGAACTATAAAGATAAACTCTTAATGTATTTTCACTAACCTCATATCTTATAATATCTTCTTTA